>DATFUN010000026.1:0-6494 GCA_035260805.1 Myxococcales bacterium
GTTCGTCATCGCCGGCAGCGCGGTGCGCAGCGCCTGGGGCAAGAGCACCAGCCGGAGCTGCTGCCCGCGGCTGAGCCCCAGCGCCGCCGCGGCCTCCGCCTGTCCCGCCGGGATCGCGCCCAACGCGGCGCGGTGCACCTCGGCCTCGTACGCCGCGTAGTTCATCCCCAGTCCGACGATGGCAGCGGTCAGCGCGTCGAGGTGCACCAAGGGCGCCAGCCCGTAGTAGAGCAGGTAGAGCTGCAGCAGCACCGGAGTGCCGCGGAACAGCTCCACGTACCAGTGCGCCGACCCGCGCGCCAACGGCCGCCCGTACACGCGCGCCAGCGCGAGCAGGAGCCCCAGCGGCACGGCCAGGGCCATGGCCAGGATGGAGACGAGCAGGGTGACCGCCGCGCCGCGCAAGAAGAGCAGCACCTGGGCGGCGTCGAAGCGGGCGTGCACCTGCGCCGGGACCTCGGCGCCTGGCGCCAGTTGCGGTGGCAGGTGGTACTTCGCGAAGATCGATTCGAGCTGTCCGCGCGCTTGCAGATCGGCGAGCGCGCCGTCGAGCGCATCGCGCAGCCCGGTCTCGCCGAGGCGGACCGCAATCACATATGTGCCGCGCGCCACGTCGGGATCGGCCAGCTCCAGGCCCGGCTTGCTGAGCCCGTAGCGGGACGCGATCACCGAGTCGAGCAGCACCGCGTCGGTCCGCCCGAGCTCCAGGTCCCGGTACGGCTCCTCCTGCCCGCCGTACAGCACGATCTGGATCCCGGGCGTCTCGCGGAGGATGGCGTGCGCGAGCGAGCCGGACAGCGTCCCCACCCGGTGCCCGTGCAGCGCTGCCAGCGTGCGCAGCGGGAAGCCGCGGCGCACCACCAACTGCTCGGAGAAGGCGTAGTACGGCCGGGTGACCAGCGCCTGCGCGCGAAGCGCCGGCGTGTCCTCGATCCCGTTCATCGCGGCGTCGAAGTCCCCGCGGACGAGCGATGGGATCAGCGTGCTCCAGTCGTTCTGCACGAACCGCTGCCGCACGCCCAGGCGCTTGGCCAGGCCTTCGGCGATCTCCACCTCGAAACCGTCCAGCTTCGAAGGGTCCGCGGGGTTGCGGTAGACGTACGGCTCGCCGCCCTGGAGGTCGCCGGCCCAGCGCAGCTCGCCACGCTTCTCGATGCGCGCCAACGCTCCCGCCGCGATCAGCGCGGCACACGTCAGCGCGTTCCATCCCAGCAGGAGCACTGCTCATAGCTTGTGCTGGAATCGCGGCCGGACCGCAAGCTCGCTACGGCAAGACGCGCAAGGCCTCGGCGCCCAGCTCGGTGGCGACGTGGAGCGTCGCGGGCGCGACGCGTCCGTCCAGCTCGAGCATCTGGATGGACCCTCCCGGGAGTCCGCTGACCGCGGTGTGCTGGCCGGCCGCGGGGTCCCACAGCACCAGCGCGGAGAAGCTCGCCACGGCCAGGCGGCCGTCGGGCAGCGCTACCAGGTCGCGGACGTTCGATTCGGGCAGCCCGGCATCGCGCACCGGGTCGAAGTACCGGAACGCCTTGCCGTCCCAGGAGGCGATCCCGTAGGCGCGGGGGCCGGAGCTCTGGGGTCCGCTGGCGAACCACACCGTCCCGTCCTTGGCGACCGCCACGGCGGACATGTCGACCGGGTCTCCTTCGCGCGGGGGCCGGAACACGGGCGGGTTCCTGCCGGTAGCCGCGTCGTAGGGATCGCCGAACGCGATTTCGAACGTGTCCGCGCCCGTCCGCGCGTGCCATTGCGAGAGCTGCTGGGTCCAGCGGATCTTGCCCGCCGTCCACTTGCCGGCCACCCACAGATTGCCGTCCGCGGCGAGCGAAAGCCCGCGCCAGTCGCCGATCATCTGGGTGTCCTTGTTCTCGTCGCCGGTGCAGGCGGTGTGGAAGCAGACCCGCGGATGGAGGTGGTCGCTGAGCCACTCGTGCGTCGAGGTCAGGAACCACTCTCCCGGCTTGGGATTGCGGAACGCGTCCGGCTGGATCCGATCCACTCCGTGGTTGGTGCCGACGTACAGCTCGCGCCGGCCGTGGTCGTAAAGCATCCGCTCGATCCTGCGGTTCTCCCAGAATTGCGCGCTGACGCTGGAGACCAGGTCCATCCGGTCGACCTGCAAGGACCCGTCGGACTGGAGCCGGACCCTATCGACCTTGCCGCTGTGCCGGTCGGGGTCGGTCCAGTCGCCCGCGCCGGCGGACCGGCCGTAGTAGCCGACGAAGACCTCGCCGCTGCTGCCTCCCTCGATGGTCCGGATGCCCGGCGCCGTGGCGGCGCCGAAGATGGGGCAGGACCGGTCGCCTCCGGTGAAGTCGCGGTCGCAGTACCGGACAGCATTGTCCGGCAGGTGCAACCCGCTCCGCGAGTCGAAGCGCCGGAAGCGCGTCTCGCCCGGCTTGAGCAGGTACAGCGCTGCGTTCGTCGCCAGCCACCGGTTCTGCGCCGCATCGGTGGTCAGGCCCACCACCGAGCGCTCCTGGATTCCGTCCGCGGCTCCATAGCTGACGTTCGCCACCGGCCACGGCCCGGGCCCGCTCGCGACTTCCCCGGAGGACGACCCGGGCCCGAACCCGCCGCCGCAGCCGGCCAGCGCGAGCAGCAGAGCCGCGAGCCTCACGGCACGATCCGGATCGACGTCGCCCCCGAGTTGGTCGAAACGTGCAGGGTGGGCGGGCTCACCATGGTGTCCAGCTCGAGTCGCTGGACGGCGTCGTCAGGCAGCCCGCTGCCGGCGCGCACCACCTTGCGCGTCTTGGTTTTAGGGTCCCAGAACACGAGCCCGCTGCTCGGCCCGGCGAAGACGATGCGCCCATCGGGCAGCGCCACCATGTCGCGCACGTTCGTCTCGGCCATGCCGAGGTCGCCCATCGGCGAGTAATAGGTGAATTGGAACTTCTTCTGATCGTACGAGGCGACGCCCAGGTCGCGGTCGCCTGCGTTGCAGCCGTTTCTACCCTGGTACGAGTACGGCCCGCTGGCGAACCAGTTGAGTCCGTCCGGCGTCACCGTGGCCGCGCTGACTGCGATGACGTCGCCTTCCTTGTCGACGCACCAGACCGGCCGACTGCCGCTGCAGCCGCCGCTGTACGGATCGCCCATGCTGAAGCCGCCGCGCTGGCCATCGTACGAGCCGCCGCCGCGCTGAAACCAGCCCTTTCCGTCGGGTGTCCAGTTCTCCTTCGTCCAGAGGATCTTTCCAGCCGCCCAGCGGCCGCCGACCAGCAAGTTGCCGTCGAGATCCAGGGCCAACCCGCGCCAGTCCCCCAGGAGCAGTCCCGATTCGCCCTGGCACGGGCCACAGGAGCACGCTTGCGGGTGCAGGTGGTCGCTCATCCAATCGTAGGTCGCCGAGGGGAAGATCTCCACGCCGGAATATCCGGCGCGTACCTCGATGGGCTTGAACTTGTCGGGTGTCATCCGGTCCATGCCGTGGTTGGTGCCCACGTAGAGCTCGTGCGGGTGCTTGAAGTGATCGTAGACGAGCCGCATCACGTCGCGGTTGTGCCAGAAGGCGGGGCTGTCGCCGGACACCATCTGGAGCATGTCCACCTGGAGCGTCTTCCCGTCCGCCTTGAGCCGCACCCGGTCGAGCATGCCCGTGTGGCGGAACCTGTCGGACCAGGTGCCGTCATTCGGGTCGCTCCAGTCGTGCGTCCCGTTGTATCCGACGAACACTTCGTCGGGCCCGCCGCCCACGATCTCGCTGATGCCGAACGGGTCGGCGGCGCCGGAGATCGGGCAGGCCTTGTCCGGTTCGGGGACCGCGTCCCACGGATGCTCCTTGCCGTAGTCGCGATCGCAGTAAGTGATCGGGTTGTCGGCGAGATGCAGGCCCGCCTTGCTGTCGAATCGCGTGAATTTCGTCTGCCCGGGCTTCAGCAGATAAACCGCCTGGCGCGTCGCGACCCACAGGTTCTGCGACTCGTCGGTGCTCATGCCGACGATGGGTGTCTCGAAGATTCCGTCGTTCTGGCCGTAGGTCACGTCGTGCATCGGCCACGGACCGGGCCCGCCGAACTTCGGCCCGGCGTCCGGGATCCCGCCGTCGCCGCCGTCGGGCATTCCCGCGTCGCCGGCGTCCGGAACTCCCGCGTCGCCCGCGTCCGGAACCCCCGCGTCCGACTGACCGACCTGACCGCCGCCATCCGTCACCGGCGGCGGCGGAACTACGGTATCGCTGCCGCGAGCGCAGGCGACTGCCGCCGCGCAAAAAGACACCGCCAGGATTCGCAAAGAGCCGCCCATCGCCCGTCCCCCTGCCCCACACGCGGGGCCCCAACCGATTGCGAGGCCCGGGCCAAGTTCCAGCCAAGCCTGGGAAGCACCATGGCGAGGTCCGCGCCTGGAAAAAGGCACGGCGCCGCCTGATCGGCGTCTGCGGATGGGCAACCCGTTTCCGCGGACGCGGAAGCGCTTTGCCCACCTTGCGGCCCTCTGGTATCGAAGTCGGGTGAAGATTTCCGTCCCGTTCGGCGCTCGCGCGGTCCCTTCCGACCAGGCGCGGATCCTCGGCGAGGCGCTGGACGCCATCCGGCCCGGGCGGCCGGCGGCGGCGTTCGACCTCGACTCGACCATCCTCTCCAACAAGCCCCGGCAGGCGCGGATCGTCCGCGAGTTCGGCCGGGCGCGCGGAATCGGGGCGCTCGCGGACTGCTCGCCGCGAGCGGTGGTCTCCTGGGATCTGCGCGACACGATGCGCCTGTGCGGCCTGCCGGCGGGCGAGGCAGCGCTGGTCTACCCCGACCTGACCCGGTTCTGGCGGGAGCGCTTCTTCACCAGCGAGTACTGCAGGGAAGACGAGCCGATCGCAGGCGCTAGCGACTACCTGCGCCGGGTTCTCGCTGCCGGCGGCGAGGTGCTCTACGTGACCGGCCGGCACGCGGGGATGGAGGCGGGGACGCTGCACGCCTTCCGCAAGGCAGGGTTTCCCCTGCCGGACGGCGCGCGCGTGCAGCTCTGGCTCAAGCCGCGCCCCGAGGACGACGACGATCGGTGGAAGGAGATCTGCCACGCGCGCCTGCTCGAGCTGTCGGGCCTGGCCTGCGCGTTCGACAACGAGCCCACCCACGTGAACGCGTACAAGCGCGCTTTCCCCGAGGCGCGGGTCGTGCACCTCGACACCGACCACTCCGGCAGGCCCGTCGAGGTGCGGCCCGACGTGCCGTCGATCGTCGATTTCCGCATGCCTGGATGAGACGGCGCGCGCGCGTCACCCCGCTCGCGGTGGTGGACCTGGGATCGAACGCGGTGCGGCTGCAGATCGCCGACGCCAGCCGCGACGGGTCCTTCACCGTGCGCGCCGAGGATCGCGCCGCGGTCCGCCTCGGAGCGCAGGTATTCCGGACGGGACGCCTCTCCTCGGACTCGATCGCCGCCTGCGCCACCGCGCTGCAGCGGTTCGAGAAGCTCGCGCAGCGCGCCGGGGCACAGCGCGTCCGCGCGGTGGCGACCAGCGCGGTCCGCGAGGCCTCCAACCGCGCCCAGCTCTTGCGGGCCGTCCGCGCGTCCTCGGGACTTTCGGTGGAGGTCATCTCCGGGGCCGAGGAGGCGCGCCTGGTCTGCCTGGGCATCCTGCAGGGCGCGCCGGATTCCGACCGGGCGCTGCTCCTGGACATCGGCGGAGGGTCGACCGAGGTGATCTCGGCCAGGGGCGAGGAGCCCGAGAGCGCCGCGAGCCTGCAGCTCGGCTCGGTGCGGTTGACGGAGTTCTTCGTGAAGAACGATCCCGTCACCCGGCGCGAGGCGCGGCTGCTCGACGAGGCGATCCAGGACGCGCTGGGCCAGATCGACCCGCTCCTGATCGGCCGCCACCGCAAGCTGATCGGGGCGGCGGGGACCACCGGCGCCGTCGCCGAGCTGGCGCGCAGGCTGTCGGGCGCGCCGGGCGGCAGCGGTCCGGTGACCCACGAGCAGGTGGAGAGCGTGCTCGAGCGGCTGCGCGACACCACCGCCAAGCAACGGAGGAAGCTGGGCGTCGACGAGTCGCGCATCGACGTCCTCTACGCCGGCGCGGCGATCCTCGAAGGAGTGATGCGCAAGCTCCGCGTGGAGGAGATGGAGGTCACCGCCCGCGGGCTGCGCGACGGGCTGATGGCCGACCTGGTCCGCCGCGAGGTGCGCCCTCCCGCGAGCGGTCTCCACGGCGAGCACGTGGTGCTGGAAGGCCTGCGCGCTTTCGGCCGCCGCTGCGGCTACCGGGAGCCGCACGCCGAGCAGGTGGCGCAGCTCAGCCTGGCGCTGTTCGACCAGATGCGCAGCGTGCACGGGCTGGGCGCCGAGGAGCGCGCGCTCCTGCATGCGGCGGCCATGCTGCACGACGTGGGGTCGTTCGTGTCGTACAACCGCCACCACAAGCACGGGTACTACCTGCTGTACCACGCCGATCTACCCGGGTTCACCGACCGCGAGCGCGAGCTGATCGCCACCGTCGCTCGCTACCACCGGCGCTCGGTGCCCAAGGATCGCCACGAGGTCTTCCAGGTGCTCACGCT
>DATFUN010000027.1:0-11487 GCA_035260805.1 Myxococcales bacterium
GGCCCTCGATCTGCAGCAAGAAGCCCCCGCCGAGGAGCGCCGCGCAGATCAGGCCGTCGCGCCAGAGCGCCCGGCTGAAGCGCAGCTCGCCGCGCGCGGCCATCCAGGCGAACAGCAGCGCCGTCGCGAGCGCCATGCGCACCGCGACGAGCAGGAGCGGCGAGACGGGCGCCTCGCTGCCTCCGACCAGCACCCGGACGACCGCGAAGGTGCTTCCCCAGATGGCCATGATGCCGGCGAGCGCGAGGTCGGCCACAGTTACCCCACGAACCAGAAACCGAGGCCGAGGACCGCGTACACCGCGAGCAGGAAGGCGCCTTCCAGCCAGTGCGTCTCTCCGTCCAGCGCGATCAGCGCCGTGGAGAGCACCGCCACGCCGACGGCGACCGTCTCCAGCGGACGGAAGGCCAGATCCATCGGCGCACCGAGCAGCATCCCGGTGAAGACCAGCACGGGAGCCACGAACAGCGCGATCTGCTTGGACGACTCCCAGGCGATCCCCAGGGCGACGTCCATGTTGCCGCGCCTGCCGAACAGCACCGCGGTGGAGTGCTCGGCTGCATTCCCCACCACCGCGACGATCACCACGCCGACGAACGCCTCCGGCAAGTGCACGGCCTCGAGCGTGCCTTCCAGCGCCCCGACCAACAGCTCGCTGGCGACGGCGGTGGCGCCGGCCGAGACGGTCAGCGCGACGACCGACGCCCACAGTGGCCGGTGCACCATCTCCGGCGGCCGGCGCTGCGCGGCGGCGGCTTCCGCGGGCGTGGCGAGCAGGGGCGTGCGCGCGTTCTCGGGAGCGTCGAGCAACCCGGCGTGCGTCCTGAGCTGGAAGAGCAGCGACAGGGCGTACATGACGACGAGGACCGCCGAGATCTCCTCGGAGAGCAGCTTGGCGCGCCCCGGGACCTGCCCGGCGGTAGCCAGCATCGCGGGGACCGCCAGCGCGACGACCGCCAGGAAGAGCGTGGAGACGTGCGCGCCCGCGGAGGTGCGGTTGAACCGGAGCGTGGGGAAGCGGATTCCGCCGGCGACGATGGCCGCTCCGCCGACGAGCAGCAGGTTCGCGACGATGCTCCCGGTGAGGCTTCCCTTGACCAGATCCACGTGCCCGCGCATGAGCGCCGAGATGCCGAGGATCAGCTCGGCCGCGTTCCCGAAGGTGACGTTGAGCAGGCTCCCGAGCGTCGGCCCCACCCGCTCCGCCAGCTCCTCGGTCGCGTCGCCGATGCTCTTCGCCAGCGGCATCAGGGACAGCGCCGACAACACGAACACCACCGTCGGCCTGTGCGGCCACACGAAATGCGCCGCGACGGCCAGCGGCAGGAGCAGCAGCGACCCGCGCCAGAGCCAGCGCGTCATGCCGAGGCGCCGTCTCCGGGCAAGAGGAGTCCGCCTTGGAGCATCTCGCGGACGAATTCCGCCGCGTCGTGCTCGGCGGTGGCGAGGTCCACCTCGAACTCCTCGACCACCCGCGCCGCGATCTCCCGCACCGTGCGGCGGCCGTCGCACAGCTCCCAGATCCGGCTCGCAACCTCGTTCAGCTCGTGGGAGCCGGACGTCTCGCCGGGCAGGACGAGCGTGGCCTCGCCGCCGATCTCGCGCCACTCGACCGCCGGGTTGCGCAGCGGGCGCAGGTGGAGCACCTCGTCCACGCCGCGCACCCTATCCCACCTGCCGCAGGAAGACGATGCGCCCGGACCGCTCCTCGCGGCGCACGCGCCGTTGCTCCTCCAGCACTTCCAGGTTGCCCATCACCTCGGAGAGGATGAGGTAGAGTTGGGAGGCCTTCGCGTGGGGAAACACGCGGGGAGCGAGCTGCGCCGGCGTCTGCGGGCCCTCCGCGAGCAGGTCGAGGATGCGGGCCTGGCGCTTGTCGTAGAAGGCGAGAAGCCGATCGATCAGCTCGACGTGGCCGGCGAACGGCTCGCCGTGCCCCGGGGCGATCAGGCGGGCGGGGAGCTCTTTCGCGCGCCGCGCGGACCGGACGTACTCGACCAGCGCGCGATGGCTGGGCTCCGCCTGGCCTTCGAGGTCGAGCAGCGGATTGGGGCTGACGCGCTCCAGCAGGTGATCGTCGGAGAAGAGGACGCCCTGGTCGGGCGCCCACAGGCAGACGAGTCCGGGCGTATGCCCGGGAAGGTGCAGCACCTCGGCCGAGAACTTGCCGAAGCGCAGCCGGGTGCCCGCGGCGAGCGGCTCGACGTGCTCCACGGGTCGGGCCATGCGGCCGATGTCCTGCCAGTGCACGCGCACGTGGCCGAGCAGCTCGCGCGGAGCGCCCAGCCGGTCGAGGTATGCGGCGTAGAGGTCCAGCCGCTGCGCCGTGCGATCGCGGCCCGTCAGCTTGTCGTGGTCGCGCGGGTGCGCATACACCGGCGCGCCCGACTGCTCCTGGGCGGCGCGGGCATAGCCGTAGTGATCGATGTGACCGTGGGAGACGAAGATGCGCCGCACCTCGCCCAGGCTGCGGCCCAGCGCGCGGAATCCGGACAGCAACGCCTCGCGTCCCTCGCGGGTGCCGATGCCGGCGTCGAACAGGGCCAGGCCGCCGCCGTCCTCCTCGATCACGTACACGTTCGCCGGTCCGCCCGCCTCGGCGAACGGCACCGGGATGGGAAGGCGATGGACTCCGAGTGCGGCGAGGCCGCTCACTGCAGCTTCTTCACCGCCTCGGCCATCTCCGGAAGCGCCTTGAACAGGTCGGCCACCAGGCCGTAGTCGGCGACCTGGAAGATCGGAGCCTCCGCGTCCTTGTTGATGGCCACGATGGTCTTGGAGCCCTTCATTCCGGCGAGGTGCTGGATGGCGCCCGAGATACCCGCGGCGACATAGAGCTGCGGCGCGACCACCTTGCCCGTCTGCCCGACCTGCAGGTCGTTGGGCTGCCAGCCGGCGTCGACCACCGCCCGCGACGCGCCCACCGCCGCGTTGAGCACGTCGGCGAGCTGCTCGATGGGCTTGAAGTCTCCCTTGGTACCCCGGCCACCGGACACGACCACCCGTGCCTCGGTGAGCTCCGGACGGGCGCTCTTCACCTCGTTGAACTCGACGAACTTCGTCTTCGGCTGCGGCGCCGCCACCTGCGCGGGCGTCACCGTCCCCGCGCCCTGCGCCTTCTGCGGGGCGGCGAACTCGGTGGCGCGCACGGTGACGACCTTGACGGGCGTGGTCACCTCCACCGTGGCGATCGCGTTCCCGGCCCACATGGCGCGCTTGAACTGGTTCGCTCCGGCGATCGCCAGCACGTCGGAGGCGAGCCCGGCGCCCAGCTTGGCCGCGATGCGCGGGCCGATGTCCTTGCCGTACGCCGTGGCGGCGATCACCACCTCGCCGGCGCCCGCCTTCTTCGCCACCTCGGCGGCCGCGGCCGAATGCGTCTCCGCCAGCGCGTGCTCGAACGCCGCGCCTTCCACTACGTGCACGGGAATGCCGTAGGCCGCCAGCTCCTGCGCGGACTGCCCCGCCCCCGCGCCGACGACCACGCCGGCGATCTGTCCCCCGGTCTTCTGCGCGATCTGCTGCGCGGCCGCGAGCGCCGAGAGCGTCGCCTTCTTCAGATGTCCGTTGGCCTGCTCCCCCACCACCAGGATCGTCGCCATGTCAGATCACCTTCGCTTCCGAGTGGAGCTTCTGCACCAGCGTCTGGACGTCGGGCACCTTCACGCCGGCCGTGCGCTGCGGCGGCGGTTCCACCTTGACCACTTTCACCTTCGGCGCCACGTCGACGCCCAGCTGCTGCGGGGTCATCTCAGCGATGGGCTTCTTCTTCGCCTTCATGATGTTCGGCAGCGAGGCATAGCGCGGCACGTTGAGGCGCAGATCGACAGTGACGATCGCCGGGAGCTGCACCTCCAATACTTCCAGCCCGCCGTCCACCTCGCGCGCCACCTGCGCCGTGCTGTTTCCGCCCAGCTTGATGCCGGGCTTCTTCGCCTTCTCTTCCGGGGACTCGAGCGATTCCTTCTTCGAGGCGAAGGTGGCCTGGCCCCAGCCGAGGTACTCGGCGAGCAGCTGGCCGGCGACGTTGTCGTCCACGTCCACCGCCTGCTTGCCCATCAGCACCAGGTCGGGCTTCTCCGCGTCGATGATGGCCTTGAGGACGCGCGCGACGCCGTCGGAATCGACGAACGCCTCGTGCTTCACCAGGATGCCGCGATCGGCGCCCATGGCGAGCCCGCTGCGGATCTCCGCCGCCGCCGCGGCCGGGCCGACGCTGACCACCACGACCTCGCTGGGCATGTTCGAGTCGCGCAGCCGGAGCGCCTCTTCGACGGCGATCTCGTCGAACGGATTCGCGCGGTAGTTCACGCCCTCGGTGACGATCCAGCTGTTGTCCGGCTTGACCTTGATCTTGGACTCGTAGTCCTCGACCCGCTTGATGGTGACCAGGATCTTCACTGTCTGCCTCCGGTGTCATGCGGCGCCAGGCCGCGGACGAGCCACTCCGCCACCTCGTGGCCGGTCTTCTTCAAGGACGCGCGGCGCCCCGAGAGGAGCCATCCCAGCGCCAGCTCGTCGAGGGCGCCGAAGATGGCCCGCTTGGCCGTGCCCGGCGAGACGGTGGCGGCCAGCTCGCCCTTCTCCTGCCCTTCCTTGACTACTTGCGCGATGAGGTCGAGGTATGCCGCCCCGAGCTTCTGCCGGTCGGCCGACTTGAGGAACTGCGCGCTCTGCCGCAGCTCCACCACCAGCACCGAGGCGAGATCGGGGTTCCTCTCCACCAGCGAGAAGTGGAGCTGGATGAACCGCTTGAGCCGCGAGGGCGCGTCGCGCTCCTCGGCCAGGGCGGCCTTCGCCTCGGCGAGGAGCTGGGTCATCTTCTCGTCGAACAGGCGCAGGAGCAGGTCGTCCTTGCTCTTGAAGTACAGGTAGATGGTGCCGTCGGCGACCCCCGCCGCCCTCGCGATCTCGGCGACGGTCGAGCTGAAGTAGCCGCGCTCGGCGAACACCTTCACCGCCGCGTCGAGGATGCGCGCGCGCTTGTCGTTCCGCTGCTCTCGCGCCTGCACGGTGGCCGTCCCGGGCTCCCTCGGGTCCCTCCGTGCAGCCGGGACGCCCCGGCTGAATGAGGGCTCATTCAGATAGGGCCTGGGGCGCGCCGCGTCAAGCAGTGTCAGAGAGGTGACGAACCCGAACCGGCGTGGTAAGCACGCGCGCTCCACCGATGGCATCCAACCCCCGCAGACAGCTCGCCGAAGTGCAGAAGCGCAAGACCGCCCCGGGCGCGGATCCCGCGGAGTACGCCCGCGGCGTCCTGCGCGCGGAAGCGGCGGCCATCGAGCAGCTCTGCGCGCGGATCGACGGCGACTTCTCCGAGGCGGTCGAGCGGATCCTCGCGTGCTCCGGCAGGGTGGTGGTCACCGGCATGGGCAAGCCCGGGTTCATCGCGCAGAAGATCAGCGCGACGTTCGCGTCGACCGGGACGCCGTCCTTGTTCCTCCACCCCGCCGAGGCGTTGCACGGCGACCTGGGGCGGCTGGTCCCCGGCGACCTGGTGGTTGCGCTCTCGAACAGCGGGGAAACAGAAGAGATTTTGCGCCTGTTGCCCGCGCTCAAGCGGCTGGGCGCGCCCATCATCGCGGTCACCGGCGGCCAGAAGAGCTCGCTCGCCGCGGCCGCCGACGTGGTGCTGGAGATCGGGCCGGTGCCGGAAGCGTGCCCGCTGGGGCTCGCGCCCACCACCAGCACGGTCGCGCTGCTCGCGCTCGGCGACGCGCTGGCGATGACCGTGCTGCACCGGCGCGGCTTCTCGCCCGAGCAGTTCGCGGAGCTGCATCCGGCGGGCGCGCTCGGGAAGCGGCTCTTGCGCGTGCGCGAGGTGATGCGCACCGGGGCGGCGAACCCGACGGTGAGCAAGGACACCAGCCTGCGGGAAACGGCCGCGGTGATGAGCAGCGTCGGGCGCCCTGGTGCGGCGAGCGTGGTCGACGAATCGGGAAAGCTCGTCGGCATCTTCACCGACGGCGACCTGCGCCGACTGGTCCAGCAGGACGACGTCGACTTCACCCGCCCTGTCGCGGGGGTGATGGGACGGAACCCGCGCACCGTCTCCCCGGACGACCTGGCGGTCACCGCCGCCGAGATCCTCCGCGAAGGCCAGATCGACCAGCTTCCCGTGGTCGACTCCGAGGGCCGCCCCGTCGGCCTGCTCGACGTCCAGGACATCCTCTCCGCCCGCCTCCTCGGCTAGCCGAGATCCAAGCAGATCCGGGCTAAAAACATTTCAGGGGAGCGCGGGAGAAAAACAGGAGCGCGGGAGATCCTGTTTTCTTCGCACCATCGGCCGCCCGCACCCGATCGACGAACAATGAAATCCTCCCGCGCTCCCCTTTTCCTCCCGCGCTTCCTGTGAATGTTTCTTGGTCGATCTCGCGGCTTGCACGTCCGGAGGGGACGCGCTAGAGCCCCGCGCATGGCGGGGGAGCGGATCAGCTTCGTGCGAGGTGGGGCGGGGAAGTTAAGGGTTTCGGATGGTGGGGAGGGGGGCGTGCCCGTCATCCTGGTACACGGGCTCGCCTCGGAATTGGAGACGTGGCGGCCGGTGCTCGATCGGCTGCGCGCGTCCCGGCGGACCATCGCGTACGACCAGCGCGGCCACGGGCAGAGCGACCCGGCCGGCGAGTACAGCATCGCGGCGCTCGCCGGCGATCTGGATCGCGTGGTCGACGAGTTGAATCTCCCGCGCTTCTGGCTGGCCGGGCACAGCTTCTCGGGAACCGTGGTGAGCGCCTACGCGGCCGGCCATCCCGAGAAGGTCGCCGGCGTGATCTACGTGGACGCGGTCGGGGACGTGAGCCGCGCCCCTTCCGAGATGAAGGACTACTTCCGCCAGCACGACGCAAACATAACGCCGGAGCTGCTGCAGGCCGCGTATGCCGAGATGCTCGGTCCCAGGGCGAAACCGGCGACGCGCAGCGCGGTCCTGGCCTCGGTAGCGCGCATGGACCTGAAGGCCTTCGCCGCTCTGCGCCGCGACATGGGCGACTTCGACGGGCTCTCGGCGGCGCGAAAGTACGGCGGACCACGCTTCGCCATCGAGGCGGAGGGCGAGGATGACCCGTTTCGCGCCTCGAACCTGCCTGGGACGAAGCGGCTCGTCATCCCCGGCGTCTCACACTGGCTCATGCTGGACGATCCCGAGTCCACCAGCCGCGCACTGGAAGAGGTGCTCCGTTGAATCGAGCCGAGACGTTCAAGTCGGTCTGGACCAACCCGATCGGCATCCGCGCCATGCTCTGGGCCAAGCTGCCGCTGGCCGCGTTCGCCGGGCTGCGGGTGCGCAAGCTGGACGACAGCGGCGCCCAGGTGTCGCTTCCGGCCGGGTGGAAGACGCAGAACCCGTTCCGCTCGACCTACTTCGCCGCGCAGGCGATGGCCGCGGAGATGTCCACCGGTGCCCCCGCCCTGTACTTCATCGAGCAGTCCGGGACGCGGGTGTCCTCGCTGGTCACCGGGCTCTCGGCGAAGTTCACCAAGAAGGCGACGCAGGAATCGACCTTCACCTTCGCCGACGGCCCCGCGATGAAGGAAGCCATCGACCGCGCGGTCCGCTCCGGCGAGCCGGTCGTGTTCAAGGCCCGCTCGGTGGGCACCCAGAAGGACGGGACCGTCGTCGCCGAGTTCGAGATCGACTGGTCCTTCAAACGGCGCGCCGAGGCCTGACTGCCGGGATCAGCGCAGGTTCGCGAGCTCCTGCGCGATACCGTGCGACAGCGCGAATTTCGGATCGGCAGACTGCACCGCGCGGAGCTTCTCCGCGGCGCCTGCCTTGTCGCCGCGCGCAGCCAGAAGCCTCGCCATCTCGTACAGCGCGCGCGGCTGCTTCGGATCGAGCCGCAGCGCGTGCGAGAGCGTGCGCTCCGCCATGGGCTCGCGGCCCAGGCCGCGCATCGCCGCGCCCATCGCCGCCGCCGTGCGCGCGTCGTTCGGGCGCATCGGCATCACGCGCACGATGGCATCGCGGGCCTCCTGGTACTTGCCCTGTTCCAGGAGCGCCTCGGCCTGCGCGGTCAGCTCGTCGAGCCCCTTCTCCAGCTCGGGCGTGCGCTCGGTGTTCCGCGCCGCTTCGGCCACCGCCTGCAGCTCCTGCGGATTGACCTCGGCACCCCGCATCAGCGCTCCGGCCCCCTGCGCCTTCGGCGCGAAGATCTCCTCGACGCGCGGCAAGCTGTCCTTCACCAGCGCGGCTCGCGGGCTGCCCGGCGCCACGGCGAGCAGTTTGCGCCAGTACTTCTTGCCTTCCTCGAGCCTCGCCTTGTCCCCCCGGCCCTGCTCGAGCAGGATGGCTCCGACGAAGAACAGCGACTCGGCGTGGTCCGGCGAGGTGGCGAGCACGCGGCGGTGCTCGGCGAGCGCCCCTTCCGGGTTTCCCACCAGGTACAGCGCGTCGCCCCGCCGCGAGCGCGCCTCGGTGGCCGTCTGGAGCGCCGAGTCCAAGCAGCGCAGCTCGCGCGGAGGGTCCAGCTTGCGGGCGGCCGCGCCGATCTGCTCCAGCCCGTATGCGTGCGCATTCCGGCGGCACTCGGCCGGCAGGTCCTTCGCGGGCTTGACCTTCTTGTCGCGCAGCTCCCGCGCGCGCGCCTCGAACGGGGCCGACACTGCGAGGGCCTGGCGGAAGGAGTCCACCGCGTCGAGGTACCGGCCGTTCTCGTAATAGAGATTGCCCAGGGCCGAGAGCACCTCGAAGGTCTTCGGCTTGTCCTTGAGCTGATCGTGCATCTGGTCGACCGCGGCGAGCAGCGCCTTGGGATCGTTCGTGTCGAGGCGAGCCAGCGCGCCGCCGTCGGCGGCCGGCTTCGGGGCTTCCTCCTTGCGCGAGCAAGCCAGGGCGGTGACGCAGGCGGCGGCTGCGGCGAAGCGAAGCATGGCCGCTGTCTAGCCCGGCAACCGGCCTTTTTTCCAGCGATTCGTCAGCAGACCGTGGGGAACGGGTCTGGCGGAGGCGTCGGGCCTCCCGCGGGACCGCCTTCCGGCTCGGGCTCGGGAAGGGCCCTGCGCAGCGGGCCGACGAGGCGGACGCCGGCCCGGTCCGTTTCTGGGAGCGCGGCGAGCAGCTCGGCCGCGGTGCGCGCCATCTGCGGGTGGTAGGCGTCCGCCGCGAGCTCCGCCAGCGGCACCAGCGCGAAGGCGCGTTCCTGCAGGCGTGGGTGGGGAATGCGGAGCGCTCCGTCGGCGACGATGCGGTCGCCGTAGAGGAGGAGGTCGAGGTCGATCTCGCGCGAGCCCCAGTGTTCGCGCCGGACGCGCCCGAGCAGCTCCTCGATCTCGAGCAGCCGCCGCAGCGTGGTGCGCGGCGAGAGCAGCGTCCCGATCTTCACCACCGCGTTCAGGTAGCGCGGCTGCGGGGGCCCGATCGGCTCGGTCTCGTACACGCGCGATGTGCCGCGCAGCAGGAACCCGGGCTCGCGCGCGAGCTGCTCCACGGCAGTGCGCAGCGCCTCCATCCGGTCGCCCAGGTTGGCGCCGAGCCCGATGAATGCGTCGATCACCGGGATTCCCCTGCTCGATCCATCACGCCGCCTCCGTCAGGAACCGCTGGAGCAACAGATAGCCGCGTTCCAGCGCTTCCTCCGAGCAACTCTCCCCCTTCTGGTGCGCCTGTGCCTGCTCGCCGGGCCCGAAGTTCGCCGCCGCGATCCCGAACAGCCCCAGGCGCGCCACGTCCGTCCAGGCCTGCTTCGGCTCCACCGGCGCGCCGGTGAGCGCGCGCAGCTTGCGGATCAGCGGATTGTCCAGCACCACGGGTCCAGCCGGAGCGCGATCGGTGACCGTGCACTCCGCCCCGAAGCGCTCCGCCAGCGCCCGCACCTCCGCTTCAGCCTCGTCGACGCTGCGCCCGGGCGCGAAGCGGAAGTTCAGGTTCAGCTCGCAGCGCGCGGGCACCACGTTGCGGCCGGTGAAACCCTCGATGCGCGTCACGGACATCACCTCGCGGTAGGTGAGCTCGCCGAAAGACATCTCGCGCGGCGGCAATCCGTCGAGGTGCTGTAACAACGCCCCGGCCTGGTGCACGGCGTTCTTGCCCTGCCACGGGCGCGCGCTGTGCGCGGAGCGCCCACGGAAGGTGAGCGTGGCGTGCAGCGACCCACAGCAACCCACCTGCAAGGCCAGATCCGTCGGCTCGAGACACAAGGCGAGCGCCGTCCGGCGCAGATCGGGCCGCGCCTCCAGCAGGGGCCCGAGCCCGCTCTGCTCGTACGGTCCTTCCTCCCGGTCGTAGAAGACGCAGACCAGCTCGACCGGCAGGCGCGGGCGATCCAATCGCTCCCAGAGGGCGATCATCACCGCGAGCGCGCCCTTCATGTCGGACGCGCCGCGACCGTGCACTCGCCCGCCCGCGCGGTACGCGGGGAAGTCCCCCTCCTGGATGGGAACGGTGTCCAGGTGGCCGAACAGCGCGAGGACTGGCTTCGCGCCGGCGGCGCGGCCCAGCACGACCGAGTTGCCGATGCGCTCCGCGTCGGATCGGTACGCGAGCTGCTCCGCCAGGGCCGCCTCCTCCCCCACCGGGCTGCGCACGTCGCAGAGCGCGCGCGTCAGCTCGCCGAGAAGCTCGCGCATCTCCGTCAAACCGGCACCCCGAAATCGCGCAGCGCCTGGTTGAGGGAGGTCTTCTTGTCGGTGCTCTCGCCGCGCTGCCCGATGATCAGCGCGCACGGCGTCAGGTACTCGCCAGCGGGGAACCGGCGCGGGCGCATCCCCGGGATCACGATGCTGCGCGCCGGCACGCGGCCCTTGCTGACGCGCTCCTGCGGACCGGTCACGTCGTAGATGGGGGTCGAGGCGGTGAGCACCACCCCCGCGCCGAGCACCGCCTCCTCCTCGACCAGGCAACCTTCCACCACGATGCAGCGGCTGCCGACGAACGCCCCGTCCTCCACGATCACCGGCCGCGCACCGGGCGGCTCGAGCACACCGCCCAGGCCCACTCCGCCGGAGAGGTGCACGTTGCGGCCGACCTGGGCGCACGACCCGACCGTGGCCCACGTATCGACCATGGTGCCCGCGCCCACGCGCGCGCCGATGTTGACGTACCCAGGCATCACGATGGCGCCCTTTTCCACGTGCGCGCCATAGCGCACGACCCCGGGCGGGACCACCCGGACACCGGTCGTCGCAAGACCATGCTTGGGCGGGACCTTGTCGTAGAACTCGAGGTCGCCCGCCTGGTACGTTTCCAGCGGGGCGAGGCCGAAGTACAGGGAGATGCTCTGCTGCATCCAGCCGTGCACCGTCCACCGCTCCGGGCCTTCGGTCCGCTCGGCGACGCGCAGCTCGCCGCGATCGAGCCGGTACACGACTTCGCGCACGGCGCGCGCGTGCCCCTTCTGCAGCAGTGTCCGATCCTGCAGGATGGCCTCGACCTGCGCGCGCAGCTCCGGAACGCTCGCCTCGGGCAGCCTCAATTCCGGATTGGCCGGATCCTGCATGCCCTCAAGGATGGCACGATCGCGACGCCGGCGCAGCACCTAAACAGGTGAGCCC
>DATFUN010000028.1:0-12404 GCA_035260805.1 Myxococcales bacterium
CCGAGCGGAGCCTGCCCGCGCTCAAGATGCTGCGCGGGCGCCGGCACGACGTGCTCTTGTTCCACCTGCTCGACCGCGAGGAGATCGACTTTCCCTTCGACGATCCGACCCGCTTCCTCTCCATGGAGGACGAGCGCCAGATCGAAGCGCAGCCCCGGCAGATCCGCGAGAGCTACCTCCAGGAATTGCGCCGCTTCCTCGAGGACACCCGGCGCGAGCTGACCCGCGCGGACGTGGAGTACGTGCAGATTCCCACCGATCGGGCCCCGGACCGCGTGCTGCTCGAGCTGCTCGCGCGCCGCGAAGGGAGCGCGTAGTGGGCCGCCTCGTCTTCGCGCACCCCGCGTACCTGTGGGGGCTTCTCGCGCTCTCCCTGCCGATCCTCGTCCACCTGTTCAACCGCCGGCGGCCGCGGCCGCTCGCCTTCGGCGCGATCGAGTTCGTGCTGCGCTCGCAGCAGCGCCGGGTGCGGCGGCTGCGCCTGCGCCAGATCCTGCTGCTCGCGCTGCGCTGCCTGCTCATCGCCGGGGTGGCGCTGGCGCTTTCGCGGCCGTCGCTCGAGCCGCGCGGCGCGCAGGCGGCCGTCGCGCGGGGTCCGCAGGCCACCGCGCTGGTGATCGACGCGTCGCTCTCGATGCGGTACCGGCGCGGCTCGCAGACCCTCTTCGTGCGCGCCCGGAGCGAGGCGCTCGCCGCGCTCGATCGGCTGGGTCCGGACGAGCCCGCCACGGTCGCCCTCTGCGCCGGCAATCCCACGCCGCTCCCGGCACCCACCTTCGACCGGGTGTCGATCCGGCGCGTCCTCGAGGACGCGAAGCCGACCTACCTCGGCTCCGACCTGACCGGGTGCCTCGCGGCCGCGGCCCGCGCCCTCGGGGAGAGCCCGGTGCCCGGAAAGCGCATCGTGGCCTTCACCGACCTGGCCGCGCATTCGCTGCGCCTCGACGCGCCGCCGCCCCTGGTGCCCCCGCCGCCGGGGGCGCCCGCCGGCACGCAGCCGGTCCGTCCCAACGTGGTGCTGGTCGACGCGGCGCAGGGGAGCGAGCTGCCCAACGCGGCCGTGGTGGCGACGGCCGTGCAGCCGGCCGCATCGCTCGGCGCCCGCGGGTACGAGGTGATCGCGACGGTCGCCAACCACTCGGCGGCGGCGATCAGCGGGCTGCCGGTGGCGCTGCGCATCGGACAGCAGACGCTCGCCAAGGGCTTCGTGGACGTCCCCCCGCAAGGCACGGCCAAGAAGACGCTGGGCGCGGTGCTGCCCCCGGGCACCGTGGCAGGGCGGGTGGAGATCGCCCGGGCGGAAGCGGAAGGGCTCGACGAGGACGACGGGCAGGACTTCACCGTGGAAGTGCCGCGCGATCTGCGCGTCCTGGTGATCGACGGCGCACCCTCGGCGCTCCGCACCCGCGACGAGGCGTTCTTCGTCGAGGCGGCGCTGGCCCCCGCGCGCACCGGAGGCCGCGTGGCCCCCACCGTCCTCGACGCCGAGGCGGCCATCAACGCTCCCCTCGACGGGTACGACGTCATCCTCATGCTCGACGTGATCGCGCCGCCGAAGGCGTTCAGCGAGAAGCTCCGCGCGCTGGTCTCGAACCGCGGCGTGGGCCTCTTCATCTCGCTGGGCGACCACGTCGAGCCCGACGCGTACAACGACTCCCTCGGCGATCTGTTGCCCCGCCCGCTGCACCTGATCAAGACGGCCGCGGATCCTTCGAAGGCCGACGCGCGCGGATCCGACCAGGCCGCCCGTTTCGGCGTGGTGGAGTGGACGCACCCGCTCTTCCACGTCTTCTCCGCCGCCGACCGCGAGGGGCTCCTCGGCGCGCGCACCTTCAAGTACGCGCTCCTGCGGCCGGACCCGTCGGGAGCATCGCGCGCCGTGCTCTCCTACGACGACGGCGCGCCCGCGCTGGTGGAAGGCCAGCATGGCCAGGGGCGCGTGCTTCTCTATACCAGCACGGTGTCGCACGCGTGGACCGACTGGCCGGTGCGCGTGAGCTTCTTGCCCGTCCTGCAGCAGTCGGTGAGCTGGCTTTCGGGCTCCTTGGAGGAGAGGGCCCCGGCGCCTTCGCAGGTCGGGAACGACCGGACGGTGGTCGCGCCGCAGGGCACGCGCATCGCCGCGGTGGTGGGCCCTGCCGGCTCGCCGCTGCCGCTGCGCAGGGAGAAGGCATCGCCGCAGGCGCAGGATTCGGTTTCGGTCCCGGCGCCCCAACCGGGGCTGTACCGGGTGCAGCTGCAGCCGCCCGGGGGCGCGGTCCGCGACGAGCCGGCGCTGGGCTTCGTGGCGCGCCTCGATCCGAAGGAAAGCGATCTGCGCCGCGTGGACGAGGCCGAGCTGAAGGCGCAGCTGGGCGGCGCCGGCAGCGCGCAGGTCGCCTCCAGCGCCCAGGCGGCCGAAGGCGCCCGCGGCACTCCGCTGTGGGGCAGCCTCCTCCTCCTCGGCGTGCTCGCCCTGCTTGGGGAGGGCGCCCTGACGCGCCGCTGAACGGACTAGAAACGTCTCACGCGAAGCGCGGAAGGCACGGAAGCGTAGAAGAATTCTTTCGGGCGCTCGCTCGGAGCACCGGGTCCGTTCGCAAACCCGATTCAACTTCCGCGCTTCCAGATCTTCCGCGCTTCGCGTGAAACGCTTTTGGTCCGCACCGCGAATCAGGCGCGGCGCCATTCGGTGGGGTCGCGGGGCTGGGTGGCGGCGGAGGGGGCGGTCATGAGGCGGGCGACGAAGTCGCGGTGCTCCTTCGTTCCGCAGCGCGCGGCCGCCTGCGAGGGATCGACGGCCGAGGCGGGGCGGGCGAACTGGAGCAGCTTCTCCATCCGCGCGGCGGCCTCGGCGAGGCGCTCCCGCGCCAGCGGACCTGCGTTGGCCGAGCGCGCGATGCTCTCGATGGCATCGTGCTGGAGCGTCGGCGTGTGGCAGACCAGGACCGCGTCCACGCCCGCGGCGATGGCCAGCTCGGCGCCGTCCACGACTCCATAGGTATCGGCGATCGCCTTCATCTCCAGGTCGTCCGAGATGCAGGCGCCCTGGAACTCGACGTCCTTGCGCAGGAGCTTCATCGCCTCGGGAGACAGCGTGGCCGGGAGCCGATCGAAAGCCTCGAACCGGATGTGCGCGGTCATCACCGAGGCGAGCCCCGCGCGCGCGGCGGCCACGAAGGGCGCCAGCTCCACCTGCCAGAGCCGTTCGCGGTCATGGGCGAGCCGCGGGAGCGTCATGTGGGAGTCCTGGGAAGTGTCGCCGTGGCCGGGGAAATGCTTCCCGCAGCTCGCCACCCTGCCCGTCTCCAGGCCCTTTCCCAGCGCCGCGCCGAGCCGCGCGACCCGCACCGGATCGCGGCCGAACGAGCGGTCGCCGATGACCGGGTTGTCGGGGTTCGTGTCCACGTCGAGCACCGGGGCGAAGTCCTGATCGATTCCGCACGCGGACAGCTCCTCGGCCATGAGCAGGCCCAGCTTCTCGGCGATCGCCGTGCCGTTCATGCCGGGGATGCCGCCGGATGCGTCGAGCTCGCCGATCCGGCGCATGCTGGGCAGCTCGGTCCAGTGCGGCGGGCGCAGCCGCTGTACCCGGCCGCCTTCCTGGTCGATGGACAGGAGCAGCGGTCCGGGCGCGGCGGCCTTGAGCGCGCGCGACAGCTCGGCGACCTGGGCGGGATCGACGACGTTCCGCTTGAACAGAATCACCCCGGCGATGCCCCGGCGGACCAGCTCGAGCTCTTCGGGGGTGGGTGTGGGACCCCGGATTCCGGCGATCAGGCAGCGGGCGGCGAGCCTCTCGTAGTCCATGGCGGCTGCCTACCACGGAACATCTCCCGCGGCACTCGAGGAAGGGGACTGCCGGGCCGATTGTTTGGCTGGTCGGATCCCGAGGAAATGGACGCCCGCCGTTTCGTTGCCGGGCGGGCAAGCGGTTGGTAGAGATCGAAAGGCGGGCGAGCCCGCCCAAGAGAGGTCCCCCTGTCCCGGCTGCATCACCGACTCCTGCTCTCCGCGGTGGCCGTGTGCGCGCTGTGCGCCGCCCACACCGCCTCCGCATCTCCCGCGGAGCGGCAGGCCTTGCGCAATGCCGTCGACGCGCTTCTCTCCCAGCCGCCGCTCACGAGTGCGCGCGCGTCGGTGGAGGTGGTCTCGCTCGACGACGGTTCGGTGATCTACTCGCGCAGCGCGGACGACCAGCTCAATCCAGCTTCGAACACCAAGCTGGTGACCGCCGCTGCCGCGCTGCTGCGGCTGGGACCCGAATTCCGCTTCACCACCGATTTCCTCGCCGACCGTCCGCCCGACGCGCACGGGCGGGTGGGTACGCTGTACGTGAAGGGACGCGGCGACCCCACCCTCAACACCGAGCGGCTCTACGGGCTCGCCGCCGACCTGTGGCACCGCGGGGTGCGCCAGGTGGGTGAGATCGTGCTCGACGATAGCTACTTCGATGCCGAGAAGTGGGGCCCCGGCTGGGAACAGGAGACGAGCGACAAGGCGTATGCGGCGCCGGTCGGGGCGCTCTCGCTGAACCACAACGCGGTCGCCATCTACGTCTCGCCGGGCGCCAAGCCCGGGCAGCGCGCGCGGGTGGAGCTGGAGCCCGACGCGGACTGCTTCGTCCTGCAGAACAACGTCGCCACGGTGCGGGAGGACGCGCACCGCAAGCTGCGGCCGCACACCTTCGCGGAGGGCGACCGGACCCGGGTGGCGATCGAGGGCCGGCTGCCCGCCCGGTCCGAACCGGTGGTGTTCTTCCGGCGCGTGACCCATCCGGCCATGTACTTCGGCCACACGCTGCGGCTCGCGCTCAAGCAGCGCGGCATCCGGGTGGGACCGCGGGTCAGGCTCGGCGCCGCTCCCGCGTCGGTGGCGCTCCTCGCCTCCTACGATTCCGACGAGCTGTCCGACGTGGTCCGGGACATGAACAAGGCCTCCTCGAACTTCATCGCCGAGATGCTGGTGAAGACGCTGGGGGCGGAGCTGAAGGGCGCGCCCGGCACCTGGCCGAAAGGCATCGCGGTCACCCAGGACCTGCTCGCCGAGCTGGGGATCGCGCGCGGCTCGTACCAGCTGCGCAACGGGAGCGGGCTGAACGACACCAACCGGTTCTCCGCGCACCAGATGATCACGCTGTTGACCGCCGTCTGGAAGCGGTTCCCGGTGGCGGCGGAGTTCGTCTCCTCGCTGGGAATTGCAGCCCGCGACGGCACGATGCGCCTGCGCATGGAGGGCACCGACGCGGCCGGGCGGCTGCGCGCCAAGACCGGCACGCTCGAAAAGGTCACCGCGCTCTCCGGGTTCGTGCAGAGCGTGGGGGGCGAGAGGTTCGCGTTCTCCGTCCTGGTGAACGACTGGTCCGGGCGGAGCGCGCCGGTGGTGTCCAGCGTGGATCGGCTGGGCGGCATCCTCGCGTCCGCGGGTGCGTCCGAGAAGGAGATTCTGGCCGGGCAGGCGCCGGTCGACCTCTCGCCGGCGGAGCTGCGCGCGCGGATCGTGACCTACGCCTCGATGGCGCAGGCGCGGGACAAGAAGAACCTCTCCTTCCTGCGCAGCGCGCTGCGCAGCGAGCGCGACCCTGTCGTCCGCGTGGCAGCGGCTGACGCGCTGGTGCGCAGCGACCCCGAGCAGGGCGGCGGACCGCTCCTGGAGGCGATGCCGGCGACGCCGGAGCTGTTCGCCAAGCTCCGGGCCGTCGGTCGCGAGCTGTCCCTGCCGGTCCCGGCGGTTTCGCCGCTCTTGGACCTGGCCGTCGACGGAAGCGCCGAGGCCCTGGCGCGCCTCCTGGCGTTGGCGACGCTCGCCCGCGGGCCGCAGCACGACGAGCCCCTCGAGTCGCTGCTTTCGAAAGGTCTGGCGGACGTGGCCGACGCCTCGCCGGACGAGCTGGTCGCGGCGCTGCGGGCGGCCCCCGCGGTGCAGGCCCAGGCCGCCGTGGAGCTGGCCGCCATCGGGCTGATCGCGGCGGAGTCGGACCCCGGCCGATCGGAGCTGGCCAGGGTGCTCAAGGCGGCACGCGGGGCGGACGCTTCCCAAGCGCAGGCGTGGCTCGCGGTGCTCGAGCGGCGCGAAGCGGCTGCCGCTCCCGCGGTGGCCACCACAGGGGCCCAGGGCGCGCCGCCGCAGGAAGGACCGCAGAAGGCTGCCGCCGTGCCCCAGGCTGCTCCGCCCGCCGCCGCACCGCCGGCTGCGGGCGCGGGCACGGCGCTGCCGCACCCCGAAACGCCGATCAGCGCGACCACCTTGGCCCCGGTCGGCGCGGCCGCCGCCGCGGCGCTCACGCCGGCGCCGGCTGCCGTCAATGCCAGCTACGGCGCTGACGACCCGGAGTGGCCGGTGACGGTGATCCCCAACCCGGGTTGGGTGCCGCCCCGCGCGAACGGTCCGACGAGCTCTGCGCCCTCCAGCCCCGCCCGCGCGCCTGCGGCCACGCAGCCCCAGCCGCAGCAGGCCTGCACGGCCGACGTCTCCCGCTGCTCGTCGCCGCGCGATCCCCGCCCCGGCGGATAGCCCCGGGGACGCCCCACGGATCTCCGGCGCTCTGAGCCCCGGCCGCGGATCTAGAACGGGATGTCGTCCTCGGCCGCCTTGGGGCTCGCGCCCTCGTCCATCGCGGGGGGAGGAGAGCCGAACTCTTCCGGCGCGGCGGTGCCGCGCGAGGCGCCGCGGCCCTGGCCGCGCTCGCCGCCCGAGAGGAACACCACCTGGTTGGCGACCACCTCGGTGGTGTACTGCTTGGCGCCTTCCTTGTTGGTCCACTCGCGCGTCTGCAGCCGCCCCTCGAGATACACCTGCCGGCCCTTGCTCAGGTACTCACCGCAGAGCTCGGCCTGCTTGCCCCACACCACGATGCGGTGCCACTCGGTGCGCTCCTGCTTCTGCCCCGACTTGTCGGTCCAGTTCTCGTTGGTCGCGATGGTGAAGTTCGCCACCGCCTGACCGCCGGGCGTGTACCGCACCTCCGGATCCTTGCCCAGGTTGCCGACCAGGATGACCTTGTTGACGCCGCTTCCCGCCATGAGTGCCTCTTTGTTTAAACCCGCGGCACGGTAGCACAGGGGTCCGACACGGTGGCAAACGCATTCGGACCATTTCGCGACGCCGGCCGCGCACGGCGTCGCGCCGCCTGAAAAAAGGGGAACGCTACGCTTCCAGCGCGAGGCGGATCTCCGCCAGCGGCGCGGTGAACGGCAGGCGCCTCCGGACGGCGGCCACGTCGCCGTTGGCTCCACGGGCGGCCAGCCGGATCGCCTCGACCCGGCCCTGCCCCAACAGCCGCCCGACGTCCAGGTCGCGACCCGCCCGGCGAAGCTCGCAGAGACGGCGGGCCACGTCGGGCACGGCGATGCGCGTGCGATCGGCGATCTCCGCGAGCGTCGCGCCGCCTGCGCAGAGCTGCCAAACGGTGTCGAGGTCGCTGGCCCCGGCCGGGTCGCGCGCCATGGGCGGCTCGGGGGGCGGCGGGACTTCGACATCGCCGTACGCCGGCGCGGGCGCTTGGTCCGTTTCGGTGCCGGCCGCGCGGCGCGTCTGTTCCTGCGCCGCGTCGGGCGGAGTGGTTCGCGAATGGCGCCCCTTTCGCGTCACCGCGAGCACCCGCTCGCCGTAGCGCTGCCAGCGGCTCGGTCCGGCGCCCTTGACGGCGAGGAACCCGCGCTCATCCTGCGGAAGCGCGCTGGCCAGCTCGCGCAACGTCGAGTCGTGGAACACCACGTAGGGTGGTACTCGCGTCTCCCGGGCGATCTCGGTGCGCAGCGCCCGCAGCGCGGCGAACACCTCCTCGTCCATGTCCGCCGGAATCTCGACGGCGCGCGGAGGGCCGGGCAGCCGTCGCTGGCGGTCCAGCGACACTTCTTCCGCGGCCGGCGCCCGCTGGCCCGCGCAGCAGTCGCAGGCGGAGCACGAGCGCGGCGCATCCGGATCGCCGAAGTAGCGCAGCAGGTTGCGCCGGCGGCACCCCTCGGTGTCGCAGAAGCGCACCATGCGATCGAGCATCTGGCGCTCGTGGGCGACGCGCATCGCCGCGATCTCGAAATCGACCGCGGGCTCCTCGACCTCGGGCGTCACGACGGAGAAGTCCTGGCCGCGCCGCGCGAGGTGCCCGGCGGACTCGAGGAGCTTCACTGCTGCCTGCGCGTCGGCAGGGTGGACTCCGCAGACCGCCGCGAGCTGGGCCGCGCCGCCCGAGCCGAGCCCGCGCGCGGCGTCCCAGATCTTGCGCACCGTCTCTTCCTTGGGCCGCGAGCCCTCGATCATGCGCTTCTGCAGCATCACGTCGGCGTAATTGAACAGGAGCAGGGCGAGGCTCGGCGCGCCATCGCGCCCGGCCCGGCCGATCTCCTGGTAGTACGCCTCGATCGATCGCGGCACGTGGAAGTGGGCGACGAAACGGATGTCGGCCTTGTCCACGCCCATCCCGAACGCGTTGGTGGCGACGACGACGGATACCTCGCCGCGCAGGAAGCTCTCCTGGGTCGCGCTCCGCTCCGCATCGTCCATGCCGGCGTGGTAGCCGGCCGCGTCGACGCCGTTGGCGCGCAGCGCGAGCACGACCTTCTCCACGTTGCGCCGGGTGGCCGCGTAGACCAGGCCCGGCCCTCCGCGGCGGGCCAGCGCGAGGATGCGGCCGACCTTCTCCTGATCTCCGGAGGCGCGGGCCACCTCGACGAACAGGTTGGGCCGGTCGAAACCGGCCACGAACACCTGCGGATCGTCCAGGCCGAGCGCGCGGACGATGTCCTTGCGCACCTCGGGCGTGGCCGTGGCGGTGAGCGCCAGGACGCGCTCGGCGCGCAAGTGCCCGCACGCCTCCGCCAGCTTGAGGTAGTCGGGTCGGAAATCGTGTCCCCAGGACGAGATGCAGTGCGCCTCGTCGATGGCGAAGAGCGGGACCCGGACCTGCGCGATGGCCTCGCGGAAGGAGCCCGACCGGAACCGCTCGGGCGCGACGTACACCAGGCGATAGGCCCCGGCGCGGATGCGCGCCTGCCGCTCCTTGCGCTCCGCCTCGGACAGCGAGCTGTTGACGAAGGTGGCCGGGATGCCCCGGACGGTGAGCGCGTCGACCTGGTCCTTCATCAAGGCGACCAGCGGCGACGCCACCACCGTGGTGCCTTCGAGCAGCAGGGCGGGAAGCTGGAAGCAGAGGCTTTTTCCCCCTCCGGTGGGCAGGATGGCCAGCGTGGGCCGCCCGGAGAGCACCGACTGGATGATGGCCTCCTGTCCGGGGCGGAACCCGCCGTAGCCGAAGTGAGTGGACAGCGCCTCGCGAAGCTCCTGCATGGTTCCCCCTTATGCCACGGCCCGCTGGCGCGGCGGCTGCCCCGCCCCGGTCCGGGCGCTGTGGAAGCCGTCGGCGGCGATGACGAGATGGTCGACGACGCGGACGCCCAGCGCCCGGCCTGCCTCGTCGAGCATCAGCTGGAGGCGGTGGTCGTCGGAGGAGGGCGTCGGATCCCCCGAAGGGTGGTTGTGCGCGAACGCCACGCAGGGCGCCGCGTGCACCAGCGCCGGCGCGAACGCCTCGCGCGGCAGCACCGAGCACTGCGTGAGCCCGCCCGAGGCGATGCGCACGCAGCGGACCTCCTCCATCCGCGCCGTCATCAGGAACGCCCAGAACTCCTCGTGCGCGAGGTCGGCGAGCAGCGGCCAGAGCCGCGCCGCGATCAGGTCGGGCGAGAGGTAGCGCTCCCGCTTTTGCTGCTCGGCGGACATCGCGCGACGACCCAGCTCGAGGGCGGCGACGAGGCGCGCCGCCTGCGCAGGGCGGGCGCGCGACTCGCGCAGCACCTCGCAAGCGGGCATCCGGCGCAGGCGCAGCAGCCCTCCTTCGAGCAGCCGCGCCGCGATGGCCTCGGGCCGCTCGCGCCGGCCGGTGCCCGCGAGCACCGCCGCCACCAGCTCCACGTCGGACACTCCACCGGGCCCGACCTCGAGAATCCGCGACATGCCCGGACGCAGTTGCAGCGCGCATGCCACGTCCTGCAAGAAGGGATTGGCGCCAGCCGGGGGGTCCGAAAACAGGATATCCCGTCCCAAAAAGCTTCACCGCGGAGACGCGGAGGACGCGGAGAGATCGGGGTTCGAACGGTCGGTTCGCCTGACGCCGAATCGAGGCGAACAGAATCTCCGCGCTCTCCGCGCCTCCGCGGTGATCTTGGAAGCCTGTGTGGCTAGAAGCGCGCGGACAGCGCGAAGAACGCCTTGATCTTGTCGTTCGTCTCGCGCAGCCGGGCGGACAGCGTGCGCACGAAGGTCCAGAGCAGCTCGTACGCCAGGTCCTTGTGCAGGAACATCAGCTGCTCGAGGTCCGCCTTCTGGATCACGTACAGCGTGCAGGCGAGGTGCGCCGTCGCGTCCGCCGAGCGCGGCGTGTCGTCGATGAGCGCCATCTCGCCGAAATAGCTGCCGGGCTCCAGGATGGCGAGCGCCTCCTCTCCCACCCCGGGAACCATCTTGGAGATGCGCACCTTGCCCGACGCGATGATGTACATCTCCGTCCCGACCTCGCCCTCCTGGAAGACGCGCTCGTTCGCCTTGAGCTGCTTCTGCGTGGCGATGGCGCCCACCTTCTGGAGATGGTCGGTCGTCAGGTTGCCGAAGAGCGGGATTTTCTTGAGCTGTGCGGAGTCCAAAATGAATCCTCGCGGCCACTCTAGCAAATGCGCAGCGGCGGAGGCGATTTCTCCGCTATGCTGCCTCGCACCGGAGAAGCCGCCGCGGCATCGAATGGCGTCTAGGAGTGATGCAGAGTGGAGAAGCACTCGATCGTGATCATCGGCAGCGGACCCGCAGGATACACGGCCGCCATCTACGCTGCCCGCGCGAACTTGAAGCCAGTGATCTTCACCGGCCTGCAGCCAGGCGGGCAGCTGACCATCACCACCGACGTGGAGAACTATCCGGGGTTCCCCACCGGAATCCTCGGACCGGAGCTGATGGAGCTGTTCCGCGCCCAGGCCGAACGCTTCGGGACGCAGATCGTCGACGACATGGTCACCCGCGTGCACCTGCGCGAGCGTCCGTTCCTCATCGAGGCCGGCAAACGCCAGATGCACGCGGAGGCGGTCATCGTCGCCACCGGCGCCTCGGCCAAGTGGCTGGACATCCCCAGCGAGAAGGCGCTCAGCGGGCACGGCGTCTCCGCCTGCGCCACCTGCGACGGGTTCTTCTTCCGCAACAAGGACATCGGCGTGGTGGGCGGCGGCGACACCGCGATGGAAGAGGCGCTCTTCCTCACCAAGCTGGCGTCCAAGGTGACGGTGATCCACCGGCGCTCCGACCTGCGCGCCAGCAAGGTGATGCAGCAGCGCGCCTTCGCGAATCCGAAGATCGGCTGGGAGTGGAACCAGGAAGTGGTCGAGGTGGCGGGCGACAAGAAGTCGGGCGTGACGGGCGTCAAGACCAAGAACACGCAGACCGGCGAGCCCAAGACCATCCCCATGAATGGCCTGTTCGTCGCCATCGGACACCAGCCCAACACCGGCCTGTTCAAGGGCCAGCTGGACATGGACGCCGTCGGCTACATCAAGGTGCAGCCCGGGACCACCCGGACCAGCGTCCCCGGCGTATTCGCCTCGGGCGACGCCGCCGATCCGGTCTACCGCCAGGCCGTCACCGCCGCAGGCACCGGCTGCATGGCGGCGATCGACGCCGAACGCTGGCTCGCCTCCCAAGGCGTCCACTGAGGCAAAACGATTTCACCACGGAGAGCACGGAGGAAAACGAATCCTCCGTGTGCTCCGTGGTGCAATTGTCGAAGGCTACTTCGCGGCTTTCTTGCTCGCGCGCGTAGGGGCGCGGTCGGTTTCGTGGAGCTCTTCGCCCTGGCGTAGCCATTCGCCGCTGCGGCCACCCGACTTCTTGACCAGGCGGAGCGAGACCAGCTCCATGCCCCGGTCGTGGCGCTTCATCATGTCGTAGACGGTCAGCGCGGCGGCGCAGGCCGCGGTCATCGCCTCCATCTCCACCCCGGTCCGCTCGACGGCGTGCACGCGCGCTTCGATGCGCACCACGCCGGCCTCCTCGTCCGCCGCGACGTCCACGTCCGCGCCTGCGATCGAGATGGCGTGGCACAGCGGCAAGAAGTGGGGGGTGTGCTTTGCGGCCATGATGCCGGCCAGCCGGGCTGCCGCCAGCGCGTCGCCCTTTTCCAGCCTGCCCTCGTTCAGGAGCTTGAGGGCCGCGCGGCCGCACTTGAGCTCCGCGCGCGCGATCGCTATCCGGCTGGTCACTTCCTTCTCGCCGACGTCGATCATCTTCATCGCGGTTCCTTCATAACCCGCGATCGCGAAGCTGATCGTCGTCCTCGCCGTTGAGGTGGCCCACCTCGTGGATCAAGGTGTCTCGGACCTCGCGGCGCAACTCCTCGTCGTTGTGCGCGGCGCGGGCCAGGTTCTTCCGGTAGAGGAAGATGGCGGGTT
>DATFUN010000029.1:0-2422 GCA_035260805.1 Myxococcales bacterium
GGCGGGTGCTAGAAGGCATGCGCACCGCGAACGCCCCCCGGTTCCCCGAGTTCTCCCAGGCGCCCCGCCTGAAGCTCGTGCCGCCGCCGGCCACCGACGGCGAGCTGGTCACCGAAGCGCTGGGCGAAGGTCCCCGCGCCAGGCTGGCGGAAGAGGAGCTGTACCGCCGCTACCGCCCCGCGGTGTCCCGTCTCGCGGGGAGCTTCGGCGAGCTGGACTGCGACGAGGCCGAGGACGTGGTCCAGGAGGCGTTCGTCCGCGCCTTTCGCGCGCTCGCCAGCCTGAAGGAGCGCGATCGGTTCTCTGCCTGGCTGTTCACCATCGCCCGCAACCGCGCCCGCTCGTTTCTGTCGGCTCGCTCCACCCACGACAAGGCTGCCGAGGAGGCGTGCCGCGAGGCCGAATTGGCCGAGGGCTGCGCCCCGGCCGCCAGCGAGCAGATGGAAAAGGAAGCGGAGCTGCGCGCCGTCCGCGAAGTGATCGACGAGCTGCGCGAGGGCCCGGAGAAGGAGACGGTCCGCCTCTTCTACCTGGACGGCACCCTCTCGGCGCGCGAGATCGCGGAGCGCATGGGCGTGGGCAAGAGCGCGGTGACGATGCGCCTCGAGCGCTTCCGCGCCCGCGTCCGCCGCCAGCTGTGCGAGAAGCTCCAGCGTACCGGGTAGCGTGGAAGGTCACGTCCTCGCCGGCGGCTGTCCGCCGACCGTGGGGAGCGACGCGGCGAAGGTGGCGCCCCGGCCCGGCTCGCTGCGGACGTCGATCTGGCCTCCGTGCGCCATGACCACCTGCTTGGCGAAGTAGAGGCCGAGCCCAGCCCCGCCGAAGCTGGAGACGGGAACCGCCCGCTCGAAGAGGCCGAAGATCCGCTGCTGGTCCGCGGGGGCGATGCCGATCCCCCGATCGCTGACTGAAAGCACGGCACGGCTGTCGCTCCGATCGACAGCGACCTCGACCGGCTTTCCCGCTCCGTACTCGAGCGCGTTGGAGAGGTCGATGTGTGGGTCGGTCAGGCCGGGTCGACGCGCAGGATCTGCTCCCCGACGAGCAAGAGATCGCCTGCCGCTACCGGGGCCGCACCGCTGATCTTCACGAAGGTGCCGTTGGCCGAGCCGAGGTCCTTCACGCCGATCTGGCCGCCGGCGACGGTTACCAGGCAATGGCGGCTGGAGACGTACCCGTCCTGCGGGAAGCTGACGTCGCCGCTGCCGCGGCCGATCAGGTTCTCGCCCTCCTTGAGGGGAAACACGTCGCCCTCGCCGCCCCCTTCGAGAAGCTGCACGGCGCGCGCGACGTACCCCGGGTCGGGGCTGCCCCACAGCGGCTGCTCGGCGGGGGTCTCGGGCTCCTCGGGGAGCCATTCGATGCGCAGGCGCTGGCGGCCGATGCGCAGCTCGTCGCCGGACTGGATCTGGCGCTCCTTGAACCAGAGGAAGACGCCGTTCTCGGTCCCCCCGTCGCGCACGGTGAGCTGGTCGCCCTCGAACTTGAACACGGCGTGCTCGGCGGCGACGTACTGGTCCTTGTCGAGCTTCACTTCGCCCTCGTTCACCGCGCTTCCGACGCGGGTCTCGAGCTCGGTCAAGACGTAGTCGGCCGACCGGCTGCCGTCCCGGGCGATGGCGCTGATCCGTGCGCGCGGTTTGGGCGCGCTGGCCTTGGGAGGGGTGGCGGGAGCGGCGGGGCGCGCACCGGGGCCGGGCTTGCGCGGGGGCGGAGGCGCGGGGCGCGCTGCCGCGGGCACCTTCGCGGCTCCGGCGGGAATCGCCGCCGGCCACCCGGCCACTTTCGGCGGCGGGGCGGCGCCGCTCGCCGTCAGCGGAGTCCCGCACCGCGCGCAGAACTTGAAGCTCGCGGCGTTCAGCGTCATGCAGTTCGGGCACTGCCTGGGGGGACCTCCGGACTGCTGCAGCCTGCCCGCCGGAGCCTTGGCGGACGGCTTCATCATGGTGGGCGCCGCGGGATCCTCGGCCGGGAATGCCGCGCCGCACGAGAGGCAGGAGCCGACGTCCGTCTCGTTGTAGGCGCCGCACTTCGGGCAATCCATGTGGCCGTTTGTAGTCCGCGCCGCGAAGGGGGGTCAAGGAAGCGAAGGCCCTCGCGGAGCCGGGTTCTTACATTGGAAGAACCCTTGAACCTGTGCCAACCTACGCCGCTGACCAGGGGTCAAAGCCCGACCCTGGAAAGGGAGCGGTGCCGAAGTCCTGCCCACGTTGCCAGCGCGCCCTCCCGCCGGCCGCCAAACGCCTTTGCGTGTACTGCGGAGCGCCGCTGGTGCGCGGTGCGACTGACCCGGGCTTCCGCCCGCCGCAGTCGCCTGCCGGGGATGCGTTCGTCGGCACCGTCATCTCGGGGCGCTTCCGTGTCGACGATCTGATCGGCCAGGGTGGCATGGGAAAGGTGTACCGCGCACGCCACCTGGCGC
>DATFUN010000030.1:0-2004 GCA_035260805.1 Myxococcales bacterium
CACGAAGAACGGCCAGCCGCTGGAGATCCATGCCGGGGAATCGCGCCTCGCCGCCCGCGTCGCCCCGCGCCCGTTCTACACGCACGGCACGCGCAAGTCCTAAGGAGGGAGTCTTGGCTTATCCCGACGACGTACGCTACACCGCCGAGCACGAGTGGGCCCGGCTCGAGAACGGGATCGTCACGGTGGGGATCACCAGCTACGCCAGCGACCAGCTCGGGGACGTGGTGTTCGTCGAGCTGCCCGAGGTCGGCAAGCGGATCGAGGCGATGAAGCCGTTCGGCGTGGTGGAGGCGGTGAAGACGGTGAGCGACCTCTACGCCCCGGTGGCCGGCGTGGTGACCGAGGTGAACGGCGCGCTCTCCGACAACCCCGGCCTGGTGAACCAGTCCCCGTTCGGCGAGGGCTGGATGCTGCGCATCCGCGCGGATGCCGGCGCCGACCTGCAGAAGCTGATGTCGAGCACCGAGTACGAGAGGCACGTCGAGGAGCAGCACGCGTGAGCTTCGTCGGTCTCGGCAAGGACGAAGAGCAGCGCATGATGTCCGACATCGGCATCCGGCGCTTCGACGACCTGCTGGGCGCGGTCCCGGAGAGCGTGCGCCTGCGCGCCCCGCTGAAGGTGCCCGGCCCGCTCTCGGAGATCGAGATCGCCCGCCAGCTCTCCGCCTGGGCGGCGCAGAACCAGGCGGAGCGCGCTCCCTCGTTCCTGGGCGGCGGCCTCTACGATCACTGGATCCCGTCCGCGGTGAACTCGCTCGCCTCGCGCTCCGAGTTCGCGACCGCCTACACGCCCTATCAGCCCGAGGTGGCGCAGGGCACGCTCACGGTGATCTTCGAGTTCCAGAGCCTGATCGCCGAGCTCACCGGCTGCGACGTCGCCAACGCCTCGATGTACGACGGCGCCACCGCGATGGTCGAGGCCGCCCTGCTGGCGCGCTCCGCCACCGGGCGCAGGCGGGTGGTGGTCGCCGGCATGGTCCATCCGCACTACCTCGCGGTGTTGCGCACCTACCTGGATCCCGGCGAGGTGCGGGTGATCGCCGACACCGCCGGGCTGGCGGCCGCCGAGGACGTCCGGGCGGCGCTCTCGCCCGAGGTCGCGTGCGTGATCTACCAGCAGCCCAACTTCTTCGGGCTGCTCGAGGACCCGCGCGCGCTGCACGCCGTGACCCACGAGGCCGGCGCGCTGGCGATCGCGGTGTGCGACCCGATCGCGCTCGCGCTGCTGGAGCCGCCGGGCCGCGCCACCGACGGGGCGCGCGGCGCCGACCTGGTGGTGGGCGAGGCGCAGCCGCTCGGCAACGCGATGTCGTTCGGTGGGCCGCTGCTCGGCTACTTCGCCGCCCACCAGAGCCTGGTGCGTCGCATGCCGGGACGGATCGCGGGAGAGACCGTGGACCGCGACGGAAAGCGCGGGTTCGTCCTCACCCTCCAGACCCGCGAGCAGCACATCCGGCGCGAGAAGGCGACCTCCAACATCTGCACCAACCAGGGCCTGCTGGCCCTGCGGGCCACCCTCTACATGAGCCTGCTCGGGCGCCTCGGCATGCGCGAGGTCGCCGAGCTGTGCGTGCGCAAGACCCACTGGGCGGCGGAGCAGGCGGCGGCGATTCCCGGCTACCGCCTGGCCTACGACGCCCCGTTCTTCCGCGAGTTCGTGCTGGAGTGTCCGGTCGAGGCGCGCCGCGTGATCGAGGTGGGGCTCGAGCACGGGCTGCGCGTCGGGGTGAACCTGGGGCGCTTCCGCCCGGAGTGGAAGCACCGGCTGCTGGTCGCGGTCACCGAATCCCGCAGCCGCGAGGAGATCGAGCGCTGGGTGAAGGCGCTGCGCCAGGCCGGAGGGTCGCGCTGATGGAGCGCCGGCTGCTGATCGAGCAGGGTGGCCCCGGCCATCGCGGCCCGCGGCTGCCGGCCTGCGACGTTCCGGAGCGGCCGCTGGCGGAGCTGCTGCCGGGTGTCCGACTGCGCGAGGGCCTGGCCTTCCCGCAGGTGAGCGAGCCC
>DATFUN010000031.1:0-8753 GCA_035260805.1 Myxococcales bacterium
CCGGGCGCGGAACCAGGCGATCACCTCGGCGCTGCGGACGCAGGTGCGCAAGTTCCGCGAGGCGCTCGCGGCCGGAGACGGGGCGCGGACGAAGTCCGAGCTGACCGAGGCGGTGCGCGCCATCTCCAAGGCCGCCTCGAAGGGCGTGATCCACAAGGCGCAGGCCTCGCGGCGCATCGCCCGCCTGAGCAAGGCCGCCCAGCACGCCGGCCAGCCGGCGAAATAGATCCGCTCAGAACCGGGCTGCGACGCTCATTCGCTCGAGGATCTCTCGCGAGAGGCTCCTCGCCAGCCGGCGGAGCGCGGCGCGGCGATTGGCCTCCGTCCCCAGCACGTCCACGCCTTGCAGGTAGTCCTCCCCAGCCCCGGCCTGGTCTTCGTACGCCACGCCTGAAGCGTCGCGCAGCCGGACGCGGACGGTCGCGGAGAGAGTGAAGGCGGAGGCGCCTTGCGCGCCGAGCGCGCTGGGCGTGCTGGACAGCGCGATCAATTCCGCGGTCAGCTCGGGTCCCGAGGAGCCCTCGGGCGCGAGTCTTCCCCGCGCCGACAGCTCGTCCCGCAACGCTCCCGCGAACACTCCGCCCGCTTCCACCTGCGCCGTGTAGTTCTGGAACGCGGCCACCCGGATGTCCTGCCCCTTCGGCACATCCCCCGGCCTCGCCACCCGATACCCACACCCACCCAGTGCGATGCAGATCAGGGTCAAAAAGAATTCACCGCGGAGGCGCGGAGGACGCGGAGGAACGTGTTTCACAAAACCAGAACCTCCGCGCTCTCCGCGCCTCCGCGGTGATCCTTTTGTCCTACGCGACGACGAAGTTCACCAGGCGCTTCGGGATGACCACGACCTTCTTGACGGTCTTGCCGTCGATCCAGTTGCGGATTTTCGGATCCAGCGCGGCGGCGATGCGGATCTCTTCTTCCGCGGCGGCGGCCGGGACCAGCACCTCGCCGCGCAGCTTGCCGTTGACCTGGACGGCGATGTGGACCGTCTCCTCGGCGATGAGCTGCAGATCGGCCGCAGGCCAGGGCCGCAAGGACAGCTCCTCGTCGCGCTCCTTCGGCGTGTGCCCGAGCGCCGCCCACAGCTCCTCGGCCATGTGGGGCGCGAAGGGCGAGAGCAGCTGCGCGAGCGTCTCCAGCGCCTCGGAGAGGGCGCCTTCGCCGCCGGGGTCCTGCGGCTCGAACGCGCTGGCCGCGTTGGACAGCTCCATCAGGCTGGAGATGGCCGTATTGAACTGCAGCCGCTCGAGCTGCTGGGTGGCCCGGGCGATGGTCCGGTGCGTCTTGCGGCGGAGCTCCAGCGCCTCCCCCTGCGCCTGCGAGGCGTGCACCATCTTGCCGGCGACGCGCGGCGCCTGCGCGGCGAAGAGGCGCTGCAGCCTCCCCAGGAAGCGGAACTGGCCCTCGACCTGCTCGTCGGACCAGTCCATGTCCTTCTCGGTCGGCGCGGCAAAGAGGATGAACAGGCGCGCGGTGTCGGCTCCGTAGGTGGTGATGATCTCGCGCGGCGAGACCACGTTGCCGCGGCTCTTCGACATCTTCTCGCCGTCGCGTCCTTTGACGATCCCCTGGGTGACGAGCTTGTGCGCGGGCTCCGCGTTGGCGCACAGGCCCATCTCCTGCATCACCTTGGTCCAGAAGCGGAAGTAGAGCAGGTGCAGCACGGCGTGCTCGGGCCCGCCCACGTACACGTCCACCGGCAGCCAGCGGTCCGCGTCGTGGCGCAAGAACGGCGCGCGGCCCTCGTGCGGCGAGAGGTACCGCTGCATGTACCAGCTCGAGTCGACGAAGGTGTCCATGGTGTCCACCTCGCGCCTCGCCTTGCCGCCGCAGCGCGGACATTTGGTGTTCACGAAGGAAGGCACCTTGGCCAGGGGCGGCTCCCCCTTGCCGGTGAGCACCTCCTTGACGTCGATGTCCGGCAGCAGGACGGGGAGATCCTCGTCGGGGACCGGGATGCCCTTTCCTTCCGGATCGCAGCGGGTGCAGTAGACGATCGGGATCGGCGTGCCCCAGTACCGCTGCCGGGAGATGCCCCAGTCCCGCAGGTGATAATTCACGGTCGGCCGGCCGATGCCGCGCCGCTGCGCTTCGGCGGCGATGGCCAGCCGCGCTTGCTCCGACGGCAGGCCGGTGAAGTCGCCGGAATCGACCAGGGCGCCGTACTCCGTGAACGCCTTGTCCTGCGGGGGCGCCGCCGTCCCGGCCGCGTCCTCGGGCTGCACCACCCAGCGCACGGGCAGCCCGTACTTCTTGGCGAACTCGAAGTCGCGCTGGTCGTGCGCCGGCACGCTCATCACCGCGCCGGTGCCGTAGCCGGCGAGCACGAAGTTCGCGACCCAGACCGGGACGTGCTCGCCGGTGAACGGGTTCCGCGCGCGCAGGCCGGTGTCGATGCCTTCCTTCTCCGCCGCCGCCGCGCCTTCCCCGACCTGCCGCGCCGCCGCCCGGACGCGCTCGGCGAAGGCGTCGATCTCCTTCCGCTTGGCGCCCTTGAGGAGCCGCTGGACCAGCGGGTGGTCGGGCGCGGCCGCGACGTAGGTTGCGCCGAAGATGGTGTCCGCGCGGGTGGTGAAGACGCGGAAGGCGTCGTCCTCGCCGGCGCCGACGACCGGGAACTCGATCTCCAGGCCGTCGGAGCGCCCGATCCAGTTCCGCTGCATGGTGCTGACCCGCTCCGGCCAGTCGAGGCCGTCCAGGCCCTCCAGCAGCCGGTCGGCGTACTTGGTGATGCGGAACGCCCACTCGGGGATCTCTCGCTCCTGCACCACGCTGCCGCACCGCCAGCAGCGGCCGTCCTCGACCTGCTCGTTGGCGAGGACGGTGTTGCAGCTCGGGCAGAAGTTGACCCGCGACCGGCGGCGGTAGACCAGGCCCCGCTCCATCATCCGCAGGAAGAACCACTGGTTCCACCGATAGAACTCCGGATCGCTGGTGGCGATCTCGCGCGACCAGTCGATGGAGATCCCCAGCGCGTTCACGTCCTCCTTGAACGAAGCGATGTTCTTCGGCGTGCGCACCGCCGGATGCATGCCTTCCTTGATGGCGGCGTTCTCGGCCGGCAACCCGAAGGAGTCCCAGCCCAAGGGGTGCAGCACGTCGAACCCGCGCTTGCGCGCATACCGGGCCAGCACGTCCGTGATGCAGTACACGCGGGTGTGCCCCATGTGCATCTCCCCCGAGGGATAGGGGAGCATGGCCAGCACGTACCGCTTGGGCGCGCCCGAGCGGACACCGGCGCGGAACAAATCCTTTGCTGCCCAATGCTGCTGCCAGCGCGGCTCGAGCGACTTCGGGTCGTACCGGTCCTGCACGTTGCCTCCGTCGCGCCATTCTAACGCTTCGCGGCGCGGGGAAGCCGGCTCAGGTACCAGAACCGTCCGCTCCCCACAAGTCGGGCCGGCCGTGCGCTCGCCCGCCCGCCCGGCAAGTCCCACGCGGCCGAGGCGGGGTCTGCTATACAGCGGCCCGATGGATTCACACGTCTACGTGCGCGATATCGCCCGGCACGAGGGCCAGGAGGCGCTGCTGCGGGGTTGGCTGTACGGGAAGCGCTCCAGCGGCAAGCTCCATTTCGTCCAGCTGCGCGACGGCACGGGCATCATCCAGTGCGTCGTCTCCAAGAAGGACGTCCCCGAGGCCGCCTTCGCCGCCGCCGAGCAGGCGCCGCAGGAAGCGGCCATCGAGGTGCGCGGCGCGGTGGCGAAGGACCCGCGCTCGCCGATCGGGTTCGAGGTCCACGTGAAGGACTTCCGCCTGCGGCAGGGGCAGCCCGGCTATCCCATCCAGCCCAAGGAGCACGGCGTCGGCTTCCTCCAGGAGCAGCGGCACCTGTGGCTGCGCAGCGCGCGGCAGCGGGCGATCCTGGCGGTGCGGCACACGCTCATCAAGACCATCCGGGACTACTTCGACGAGCGCGGGTTCACGCTGGTCGACTCGCCGATCCTCACCCCCGCGGCCTGCGAAGGGACCTCGACCTTGTTCGAGGTGCCGTACTTCGATCTCGGCAAGGCCTACCTGACCCAGAGCGGCCAGCTCTACGGCGAGGCGGCGGCCATGGCGGTGGGCAAGGCTTACGTCTTCGGGCCCACCTTCCGGGCGGAGAAGAGCAAGACCCGGCGGCACCTCACCGAGTTCTGGATGGTGGAGCCGGAGGTCGCCTGGATGGACCTGGAAGGCAACATGGACCTGGCCGAGGACTTCCTGGTCGAGATCGTCGGTCGCGTGCTGCAGAAGCACGAGAAGGACCTCACGGGCGTCCTGGAACGCGATCTGACCGGGCTGCGAAAGGTGAGCAAGCCGTTTCCGCGCATCACCTATACCGAGGCGGTGGAGGCCATCCGCAAGGCCGGCCATCCGGTCGAGTGGGGCGCCGACTTCGGGGGCGACGAGGAGACGGTGCTGGCGAAGCAATTCGATCGGCCGGTGATGGTCCACCGGTACCCCGCGTCCCTCAAGGCGTTCTATTTCAAGAAGGACCCGCAGGATCCCAAGGTGGCGCTGGGCGTGGACGTCCTCGCGCCCGAGGGATATGGCGAGATCGTCGGCGGCGGCCAGCGCGAGGACGACTACGAGACGCTGGTGCGCGCCATCGACGAGCACAAGCTGCCTCGCGAGGCCTTCTCCTGGTACCTGGACCTGCGCAAGTACGGCTCTGTGCCGCACTCCGGGTTCGGGCTCGGCGTCGAGCGGACGCTGGCCTGGATCTGCGGGCTGCACCACGTGCGGGAGACGATCCCATTCCCGCGCATGATGGAGCGCCTGACTCCCTGAGCCTCTCGCCGGAAAAAAAATTATTTTTTTTTCGGGCCGGAGCCGGAAGCTACTTGTCCGGCTTCTCGCCGATGGGCTTGGGCTGCTTCGGCGCCTTGCCCGTGCCACCCTGGCGCTCGATGGTCGAGTCGGGCTGCTCGACGCTGGGCGGAGCGCTGGGCTCCGGCAGCGGCTTCGCGGTGCGCGCCTGCGGCCGCTTCCGCTTGCTCCGCGTGGTGACCTTCCCGCCCTGCAGATCGGTGTGGTGGTCGGGAGACAGCGACTCGGCCTTGTCGGTCGTGTTGCTCGAAGTGGCCTTGTCGGGCCGGTCGTCCTTGGGGCTCGGCTGCGACACGCCGGGCTGGTCGTGGGTGGTCGGCTGGCCCCCTTGCTGGGCAAGGGCGAGCAGCAGGGCGAGCAAGGTCATGGCGCTTCCTCCGGCGGACGTCCCGCCGCGAGAAAGCTGATGGCTCGACCGACCTGCGACAACCCTGGGCTTCGAAATGCCGGCGCGTTAGTGGCGCTTCTTCTTCGGCCCGGTTTCCTTGGGTGGAGGCGGGACGTACCGCTGCGGACGCGGCGGCGGAGGTCGAGGCGCCGGTGCTTCGTCCCCCTCCACGGGCTCCGTAGCGGGTGGCGTGGCAATGGCGCTCGGCGCCGGCGGAACCGGCGCCGAACCGCCCGCAGGCGTGGTGCGCTGCCTGGTGCGCGGCGGCGGCGAGGCCTTGGGCGGCGACGGCACCTTCACCACCCGGCGCTCCACCTGGGAGGAGCCGGACTGCGAGAGCGAGGTGACCAGCTTGGCCGGCTCGGCCGTGAAGACCAGGGCGCGCGCGATCACCCCGTCCCCTTCCATCAGCGTCTGCACTCCGCGGTCCGGAGGGAGGCGGGCCGGGAGCTGCAGCGCCGCGTCCTTCACGCCGGCCTGCGCGAGCCGGCGGAGCGCATCGGCGAGGCGCGCCGCGAGCTCCGGTTCGGTGCTGGCCGAGCCGAGGCCGAAGACGAACAGCTTCTTGAACGCGAGACGCATCCCGGGAGGCGTGAGCAGCGCCTCTCCGGCGGCTCCGATCACCAGCCCCGCGCGGATCATCCGCGACAGGCGGCCGGACAGCCGCCAGTCCACCAAGCCGGCCAGGCCGGTGAGCGGACGCTCGTCCTCCGAGACGAACAGGCAGAGCGCCTCGGCGTCGGCCTGGTCCAACGCCTCCATCGTGAGCGGGTAGTAGGACAGCTCCATCAGCGCTCCTGCTTCGGGACCTGGCCGGGCAGGCCGGACGAGTTGGCGATGCGATCGAGGATGCCGTTCACGAACGCGGACGATTCCTCCGACCCGTACTTCTTGGACAGCTCGATGGCCTCGTTGAGCGTGACCTTCACCGGCACGTCGGAGCGCTTGAGGATCTCGTAGACGGCAAGCCGCAGGATGTTGCGGTCCACCCGGGCCATCCGCTCCAGCTTCCAGTTGGTCGAGGTGCGCTGGATGAGCTGGTCGATGGTCGTTTGCTCGCGCCGGGCCCCGCTCACCAGCGCCTCCGCGAAAATCTTGGTGTCCTCGTCCACCGGCTCGAAGTGCGCCCACAGCCCGGCCAGCACGTCGGCAGGCGTGCCGCCGCTCAAGTCGAGCTGGTAGAGCGCCTGCATCGCGCATTCGCGCGCCTTGGTCCGCGAGCCCATCTACCCTCCCCGCCGCGCGGCGGGGAGGGGCCGGTCGGCCCCCCGCAACGCGTGGATCTGCTCGAGGCAGGCCAGGGCCGCCTCGCCGCCCTTGTCCAGCCGGCCCGGGGCGGCGCGCTCCAGCGCCTGCACGGCCGTCTCGCAGGTCAGCACGCCGAAGGCGACGGCCAATGCGCGCGGGGAGGTGGCCGCCTCCATTGCCAGGGTGCCCAGCGCGCGGGTGACCTCGGCGGCGAGCACCGTGTAGTGATCCGTCTCGCCGCGGATGAGGCAGCCCAGCGCGACGATGCCGTCGACCTCTCCGGCGCGAGCGACGCGCGCCGCCAGCGGCCCCAGCTCGAACACGCCCGCGCAGCGCAGCACGCGGATCTCCTCCGCCCCGCGCTCCTCGAGAGACTTGCGCGCCCCGGCGAGAAGCTTCTCGACGATCTCCTGGTTCCAGCGGGTCGCGCAGAGCGCGAAGCGCATCCCCTTGGCGCTCAAGGCGGCTTCCGGTCTGGGCGCTTGGGTCGACATGCGTGGGAGGGCCCGGGGTCCTTTCGAGCCGCCCTACTTCTTCTGCTCGCCGACCAGCGAGAGGAGGTGGCCCATCTTGTCTCGCTTCACCTGCAGGTAGTCGGCGTTGTGCTCCGAGTGGCCCACCTCGATGGGCACCCGCTCCACCACCTCCAGGTCGTAGAGCTGCTTGAGCCCGTCGATCTTCTTCGGATTGTTGGTCATCAGGCGCATCTTGCGCACGCCGCAGTCCCAGAGGATCTGCGCGCCGATTCCGTAGTCGCGCAGGTCGGCCTTGAAGCCCAGCTTCTGGTTCGCCTCGACGGTATCGTGGCCCTGGTCCTGGAGGTTGTAGGCGCGCAGCTTGTTGGCGAGCCCGATCCCGCGGCCCTCCTGGTCGAGGTAGACCAGCACGCCCTTGCCCGCCTGGTCGATCATCTCCAGCGCGCGGTGGAGCTGTGGTCCGCAATCGCAGCGTCGCGATCCGAAGACGTCGCCCGTGAGGCACTTGGAATGCACGCGCACCAGGACCGGCTCGTCCGGCTGCCAGGTCCCCTTCACGAAGGCGACGTGGTTCAGCTGGTCGACGTCGTTCTCGTAGGCGATGCAGCGCATCTCGCCGCCGTGCTCGGTGGGCACGCGGGCCTCGGCGGCCCGGCGTACCAGGCGCTCGCGCTGCATGCGGTAGTGGATGACGTCGCCCACGCTCAGGATGAACAAGCCGTGGCGGGCGGCGAACTTCTCCAGATCCGGCATGCGCGCCATGGTCCCGTCGTCGTTCATCACCTCGCAGATGACGCCGGACGGGTTCAGCCCCGCGAGGCGGGCCAGGTCGACCGATCCCTCCGTCTGGCCGGCGCGAACCAGCACCCCTCCCTTGCGCGCCTTGAGGGGGAAGATGTGCCCCGGGCGCACCACGTCGCTGGGCTTCGCCTCGGGATCGATGGCCGCCCGGATGGTGGTGGCGCGGTCGGCGGCGCTGATCCCGGTGGTGACTCCGCGGGCCGCCTCGATGCTCACGGTGAACGCGGTCGCGTAGGTGCTCTCGTTCTCCTGCACCATCATCGGAAGGGACAGCCGCTTCACCTGGTCGTCGGTCAGGCTCAAGCAGATGAGGCCGCGCGCGTTCTTGGCCATGAAGTTGATCGCTTCGGGAGTGACGTGCTGCGCGGCCAGGACCAGATCGCCCTCGTTCTCGCGCTCCGCGTCGTCGACGAGGATCACCATCCGGCCCCGCCGGATCTCCTCGAGTGCGCGCTCGACCCGCTCGATCTCGGTCACGTCCGGCTCCGCTGCGCCTGCAGCAGGCGCGCCACGTGCTTGGCGAGGATGTCCGCCTCCACGTTCACGCGGTCGCCCGCGCGCTTGTTGCCCCAGGTGGTGCCGCGCAAGGTCTCGGGGATGAGCATCAGCGAGATCGCGTCGTCTCCCGAAAACTCGTTCACGGTGAGGCTGATGCCATCCAGCGCCACCGATCCCTTCTCCACCACCAAGGGGAGCAAGTCGCGCGGAAGCTCGACCACCACGCGCACCGCTTCTCCGGCCTGCTCGCGCCCGCGGATGCGACCCACCCCGTCGACGTGCCCCAGGACCAGGTGGCCGCCGAGGCGCTCGCCCAGTGCGAGCGGGCGCTCCAGGTTCACCGCGTCGCCGGGCCGCCGATCCGACAGCGTGGTCCTGCGCAGCGTCTCCACGGAGACGTCGGCGGAAAAGGTGCCGTTGTTGCGCTCGACCACCGTCAGGCAGGCACCGTCCACGGCGATGCTCGCTCCGCGCTCCAGGTCTTGGTTTGGAAGACGCGTGCGCACGCTCACCCGCGCCCCGCCGCC
>DATFUN010000032.1:0-8836 GCA_035260805.1 Myxococcales bacterium
CGGCGAGGTGAAGGACATCCTTCTCCTCGACGTGACGCCGCTGACGCTCAGCATCGAGACGCTGGGCGGCGTGGCCACTCCGCTGATCCCGCGCAACACCACCATCCCCACGCGGAAGAGCGAAGTGTTCTCCACCGCGGCTGACGGGCAGACCAGCGTGGAGGTGCACGTCCTCCAGGGCGAGCGGCCCATGGGGCGCGACAACAAGACGCTGGGCCGGTTCCACCTGGACGGCATCCCGCCCGCTCCCCGCGGCGTGCCGCAGATCGAGGTGACGTTCGACATCGACGCCAACGGCATCGTGCACGTCGCCGCGAAGGACCGCGCCACGGGCAAGGAGAACAAGATCACCATCACGGCCACCTCGGGTCTCTCCAAGGACGACATCGAGAAGGCGGTGAAGGACGCCCAGGCGCACGAGGCGGAGGACAAGGAGCGCCGCGAGGAGATCGAGGTGCGCAACAAGGCCGACAGCCTGGCCTACGCCACCGAGAAGAGCCTCAAGGATCTGGGCGACAAGGTGCCCGCCGCGATGCGCTCCGAGCTGGAGGAGAAGCTCAAGGCAGTCAGGGACGCGCTCGCCGGCACCGACGTCGAGGCGGTGAAGCGCGCCACCGACGCGCTCATGCAGGCCTCGCACAAGATGGCCGAGGAGGCCTACAAGGCGGCCGGCGCGCAGGGCGCCGGGGAAACTCCCGGAGCGCAGCAGCCCGGCGGCGAGCAACAGCAGGGCGACGCGAAGAAGGACGACGTCGTCGACGCGGAATTCGAGGAGCAGAAGTAGGGCCCGCCACCCCCCTTCGGGTCCTTTTCTGGGCGAGGCGCTGGATCCCGGCGCCTCGCCTTTTTTTTGGGCTACACGTCGTCCTGACGGTGCCGGTACGGGTTCTTCACCACCAGCTGCACCTGGAAGGGATTCGGGTTCTCCAGCTCGTGCAGCTGCGGGCCGCGGACCCAGTCCGGCTCCTCGCGGTCGCGGATGCGCCCGCGCTGCTGCGCCTCGAGGATCTCCTCGCGGGTCGGCCGGGCCAGGCTGGGCGGCTGCGGCGCCGACGGGCGACCCAGCTCGCCGTCGGCCCTGCGCGTTCCCAGGCCTCCGACCGGGCCCGTGTCGGTGCGGCCACCGGCGGTCGCCGAGGCCATGCCCACGTCGTAGCCAGCTCGCGCGCGGCCCTCGGCCGACGCGCCGCTCTCCGGAGGGTTCGTGGGAGTACCGCCGATCCTCGATCCGGCGCTGTTCCTGCTCCTCTGCGAACGGCCGTAACTGCCGGAGGAAGTGTCGGTCTGCTGCGCGCGAACGCCGGTAGCGGCGAGCGACAAAGCGAGCGCGAAGGCGAGGCTCTTCATGGTGCCTCCTGATCCGGTGATAACCGGCGGCCCTCGCGCCGCCAGAGTAAACCCGTTACGGCCGCTCCGTGAAAAAGCATAGGGCCGCTTTATCGGCGGCCCTACCGCACCTTCCCCCGGGCCGGCCCCATGCCACCCTGCTCTGCCTGCGGGCCAGCGGGCGCCTCGAGCAGCTCCGGACGCGACGGCGAGCTGGCCGACGGGTGCTCGATCCCCAGGCGGGCGCGAACGTCGTGGTCGAGGCTGAGCAGCACTCCCTCCAGCCGCTCGACGCGCTGCTCGATGGCGAGCTGCTGCTTCTGCGAGCGCTCGCGCGACTCGATCTCCAGCGCCAGCTCGCGCTCCTTCAGCTTGAAGTACTTGATGACGAAGACGATCGCGACCGGGAACCCGAACACCGCCAGCACGCTGACGATGGGGATCAACGACTGGATCATCTCCGAGGACATGGCACCGAGGAACGTACCAGACCCGCGGGCATTTCGCGCGTGCGCCTCTTTGCGGGATGAAGAAGGGGCCGCCGGACTAGTCCCCGGCGACCCCTCGGCCCGTCCATGACCACAGACACTTGCGGACCCGCCGCTGCCATTCCGTGCAGGGGGAGTCTCTAGAAGGGACCCATGCAGCGGAGCGACGGTAAAAAGACCTAAGCCGCGGGGATCTCGTCGGCGGATCTGCGCAGATGTCGGCGTTCGTCCGCCCTGGGCACGAGCGAGAGGAGCCGGGCGCGCTCCTCCGGGTCGCCCGCGAGGGCGAGCGTCGCCTTGGCGGCGACGAGGTCGAAGTACGCCCGCAATGCCCCCTGGGCCGCGACCAGCGCCTGCGCCTCGTCGGTCAGCGGAGCGCCCGCGCCGGGCAGCTTCTCCACGTCCGCGGCCAGGTCGCGCATCGTCTGCAGGTCGTCCGGGATGAAACCGGCGTCGGACGCAACCTCCGGATGCGCCTTGGCCGCGTCCAGGATCAGCCGCAGGGCGCGGAGCACGTGCTGCGGCTGGCGGGCGGAGAACGGCTGGCCGATCCCGAACGCGTGCGCTGCGCGGCGGCCGTCGGCGGCGCGAGTGACGCGCTGGACAGACTCGCGCGCCGTCTGCGCGGTGGCCGCTGCGTCGGCCAGCAGCTCGGCCTGTTCGCTGGAGCGGCCGCGCGCCGTGACGGCGGCCGCAGGCAGTGCCTGCAAGTGGTCCTCGATCTCGTCGGCGAGGAGCCGCGCCGCCTCGTTGTATGCCGTGATGAGCCCGCGCCGGGCGAGCCCGGGCGCGTGCGCCTGCGCCAGATCGGCGATGCGGCGCGCGGCCTGGGCGTCCTCCAGGGGGTCGGAGCGCCACTGCGAGGCGCCGTCGCGATTGCGGCCGGCGCGCTCGAGCAGGTCCTTGCGCGCATCGGCTGCGGATTTCCCGTTGCGCAGCGCCTTGCCGTTGCCGCCGGAGGCGGGGCGAGCCTTCACCGCGGATTCTCGCGACGAGCGGGCCATGCGGCCCTCCTTGCTGTCGTGCAGCGCCGGAACTGGCGCGGCCCGGAAAATGGGCCGCGCGCCTGAAGGTTTGCACGAAGCCTCGCCCAAGAAGGGGTCATGTTGCAAGACGCGACCGGGCGGACCCGCAACCCTGTCGCCTGGACGACGGACCAACCGTCCGACCAACGGTGCCGGCGGATAGCCGCTTTCGGCTGGACGGCGATCCAATCAGGGTTGCAAGGTACACCATGCGCCCGTACCTATTCCTTGGTACGGGCGACGGCGCCGATCGCCTTGGTGGCCGTCGCCGCGTCCTCGTCGCTGGCGAACCCGATGGCCGCCGAGAACTTCTTGCCCACCACCTGGGCCATCATGAACGCCATGCTGACCTTGGCGTCCGAGATGGCGCGCGAAAGGCGCGCGCCGAGGCCGCGCCGGTCGTCGCCCTCGACGAGCAGGCACGGCGTGTCCGACTGCACGAATCCGATCCTGCGCGCCTCCGCCTCGGCGGTCGGCCCGTCGATGGGGAATACCTCTATCGCCGCGCGATCGAGCTCCGTCGGGAACCGGTACGCCATCACGATCTGTAGATGCACTCCCGCCGCGGCCAGCGGCTCGAGCGCGTCGGCGAGAAGCCCCTTCCGGTCGCCGCCGTGGAAGACCCAGAGCTTCACCTGCTTCACGCTCAGCGTCAGTGCCATGCGTCACCCCGCGCGCCAGTGTGTTGCCGCCCGGCCGGGCAGCCTACTCCACGGGAAGCTTCATCTTGTTCAGCAAGGCCGTCCAGCGCGGGTCGCTACGTAGCTTGGCGAGCAGCGGATCGTGCCTCACGTAGTTGAGGCCGGCGTCCTTCTCCGCGAACGCACGGCCCAGCCACGAGAAGGCGCCGTCGACGTCGCCGGACCAGGCGCGCACCTGCGCCAGCTGATAGGCCGCCGCAGGTCCGTAGGTCTCGCGCAGCTCGCGTCCGGCCCGCGCCGCGTCTTGCTCCCGGCCGAGATCGTGCCAGGCGAGCGCTCTGCAAGTCAGCCGCCACAGGTCGTAGGTCGACTTCTCGCAGGCCTCCAGCGCAGCCTCCGGGCGCTGCCGCAGCAGGTGCACGAAGCCAAGGTCGCGCGCAGCGCGCGACTGCTCGGGAGAGATCTCCAGCGATCGGGTCAGCTCTCGTTTCGCGTCGTCGAGGCTTCCCCGGCGCAGGTCGATGTTGCCGAGCGTCCACCAGGCCACCGAGGCGAGCGGATCGATCTCCGTCGCGCGCTGCGCATCGGCCCTCGCCTCCGCCATGCGGCCCAGCGCAGCTCGCACCATCGCCGAGTCGCGGACCGCGTCGGGATCGCCCGGATTGATGGCGCGGGCGCGGGCCAGGTCGCCCTCGGCGCCGGACCAGTCCAGCGTGAGCAGGAAGAGGCGAAGGAAGCCTCGCGAGCCCCACGCGTCGGCGAGGCCCGGAGCGAGCTGCACCGCCTTCTCGGCCGCCTCCATCGCGGTCCGCCGGCTCCCCGCCGTATCGCTGCTGATCGCGGTGGCGATCTCCGCGGTGTAGATCGCGCGGGCGAGTCCGGCCCAGGCCGGCGCGTATGTCGGGTCCAGCTCGATGGCCCGGCGGAACCCGGCGATCGCCTTCCGCTCGGTCTCGGGGGAGCCGCGGTCGAAGAACCGACGGGCGAGCAGGTATTGGTTGTAGGCCTCCGGATCCGCCGTCCGGCGCTCGACGGCGGTGGGCGACTTGCCCGGGACGAGCTTCACGCGCAGCGCCGCGACCACCTCGGAGGCGATCTCGTCCTGGACCGCGAAGATGTCGTTCAGCTCGCGGTCGAAAGTCTGGGACCACAGGTGGAATCCGTCCTTGACGTCGATGAGCTGGGCGGTGACGCGCACCCGGCTCTCCGCCTTGCGCACGCTGCCCTCGAGCACGGTGGCGACGCCCAGCTTCTGGCCGATGCTGCGCAGGTCCTCGGCCTTGCCCTTGAAGGACGCCGACGAGGTGCGGCCCGCGACGTGCAGACCGTCGACCTGCGCCAGCGCGTTGAGGATCTCCTCGGAAAGGCCGTCGGAGAAATACTCCTGGTCCTTCTGCGGGCTCATGTCGGCGAAAGGCAGCACCGCGATTGAGCGCACGCCCCAGGTCGCGCCTTCCGCACCGCCTCGCGCGCCGCCGCGAAGCAGGTACCAGGCCAGGACCGGCGCCGCCGCGATTGTGCCGATGGCGGCGAGCACGAGCGCGATGCGCGTCCCGCGGAGCTGCGGCGCGGAGGCCGGCGGGGTGCGCTCGATTCCACCGATGCCCAGGTCGAAGATCCACGCCAGCCCCACCACGATGGGGAACCCGGCGGCCAGGGCGACCACCACGTAGGACAGCACGGCGTCGGGCCAGCGGAACCCGTGCATCACGGGCTCGATCACCTGGAGCACGGCGAATGCGGCAATGGCGTATCCGACCAACGCGCGGAAGACGCGGCGGCGCTTCAGCTCCTCCAACAGAGGCAGGGACACCGCAGGAATTCTATCACGCGGCCCGCTGCGGCCGGCCCCGTGAGACGCACTAACCCGGGGGGCTCGCCCCGGTGCGCTCCAGCTCGCGTTGGAACTCTTCCACGTCGAAGTCGGTCAGCAAGGTGACCACGGGAACGAGCTCGTTGCCCAACGCGGGAAACAGATCCGCCGCCACGTCCTGGACGAGCGACGGCGGCACCAGATCGCCGGTGAGCCGGACCCACTGGCCCTCCGGGAACCGGACTCCCTTCCCGATCAGTGCGATCCGCGGAATCTTCCCATTCACGTAATACGCAGTCTCCCCCGCGCGCCCTTCCATCGAGCCTGATTTATGGGAGGCTTCCTCCCGGATCTGTGTCCGCGATCACGGGATGCGGCCACGCCGCGGCGCGTTGACGACTTCCGGACACGGAAAGGATGCCGTCGAGATTCAGCCGGTGTGCAACCAGTTGTACAGACGACACCGCTGCGCATCGCAATGCGGCAACATCGACGCATGCCACGGGCCGTGATCCCCGTCCTGGCGCGCCTGCACGGCCCTCTCGCAACCATCTACGGCGGTGGGCGGATCGTGCTACACGGGGTGCTGTCTCTTGCCGGGAGCCGCAAGGATGGAGTGGACCGCAGATACCGTCCGCCGCAAGCAGAAGGAGCTGCTGTTCCCCAACGTCTCGACCTACTACCAAGAGGCGCTGGTGGTGGATTCGGCGAAGGGCATGTTCGTGCGGGACATCGAGGGGCGCGAGTACCTCGACTTCTTCGGGGGGATCCTGACCGTGTCGGTCGGGCACAGCCATCCGCGGGTGACCCAGGCGGTGGTCGAGCAGCAGAACAAGCTGGTGCACGTCTCGACGCTGTACTCGACCGTGCCGCAGGTGCAGCTCGCCGAGAAGCTGGTGCAGATCGGGCCGATGAAGCCGGCCAAGGCATTCTTCTCCAACTCGGGCACCGAGGCGAACGACACCGCGGTCACGCTGGCCAAGGAGGCCACCGGGCGGACCGAGCTGGTGGTCCTGCGCCACAACTACGGCGGCCGCGGGACGCTGGCGCTCAGCACGATGGGCGTGAAGGCGTACCGGCCCCGCGTGATGAGCGAGATCAGCGGGATCCGCTTCGCGCACGCGCCCTACTGTTACCGCTGCGATCTCGATCTCAAGTACCCCGATTGCGGCGTCGCCTGCGCCAAGGACTTGAAGCCCCTCATCGAGACCACCACCCGCGGCGAGATCGCCGCCTTCATGGCGGAGACGATCATGGGGGTGGGCGGATTCATCGTCCCGCCGAAGGAGTACTTCCAGATCGCGCTGCCGATCGTGAAGGCGGCGGGCGGGCTGTTCATCGCCGACGAGGTGCAGACCGCCTGGGGACGCACCGGCGGCAAGTGGTGGGGCATCCAGCAGTACGGGGTGGAGCCGGACATCCTCACCAGCGCCAAGGGCATGGCCAACGGGCAGCCCATCGGGCTCACCATGGCGCGCAGCGAGATCGCCGAGCACGCCCGGTTCGCGCAGATCTCCACCTTCGGCGGGTCGCCGATCTCGATGGCGGCCTCGCTGGCGACCATCGGGGTCATCGAGGACGAGAAGCTGCTGTTCAACTCCCAGATGATGGGCCAGGCCCTGCGCGAGGGGCTCGACGGCTTCAAGGAACGGTTCCCCGGCATCGGCGACGTGCGCGGCATGGGCCTCATGCAGGCCATCGAGCTGGTGAAGGACCGCGGCACCAAGGAGCCCGATCCGCAGGCGGCCAATCGGCTGCTGGAAGCGGCGCGCAGCCGCGGGCTCCTGGTCGGCAAGGGGGGCACCTACGGCAATGCCCTGCGCATCGCCCCGCCGATGGTGGTCACCCGCGGCCAGGTGGACGACGCGCTGCGAATCCTGGGCGAGGCCCTGGCGGAGGCGCTGCGCCGATGAGGCGGGCGCTGCTGCTCGCGGGCGTCCTCGCGCTCGCCGGCTGCAAGAAGAGCTCGCGGCCGCCGGCGCTGGGAGAAGCGGTGGCGGTGGAACAGCCCGGCGGCTCGGCGACGCAGCTCATCGCGCAGGGAAGCGAGATCCCGACCAGCGCGACGGAGAGCTTCACCACCTCGCGCGACGACGAGCGGCGACTCGCCATCCACGTGCTGCGCGGCGCGGGGCGCACCGCCGGGAAGCTGCACAGCGAGGGCTGGTGGGTGGTCGACGGCGTCCAGCCGGCCAAGGCGGGCGAGCCGCGCGTGCACGTCACCTTCGAGGTGGACGCGCAAGGCGGGCTCGCCGTGTCGGCGCGGCAGGACGACCGCAAGCTCCGGGTGAGCCGCACCGACCCGGACGATGCCAAGCTCAAGCCCGCCGCCCTAGCGGAGCCGGACGACTCCGAGGACGCGGACGAGGATCCGGAGTAACCGCCCGTCCGGGTCTCAATGAGGTTGCCGCCGGCAATCAGGCCTGGACGAAGTCGTTCGTGAAGTACTCCGCCAGCGGCAGCTTCTTGTCGATGACACCCGCCTCGCGCAGCAGCTCCAGCGACCGCTCCCAGGCGCGGTCGCTCGACACCCCGAGGCCGGGCTCGCGGTTGACCAGCGTCAGGAGACGGGACACCTGACCCTCGATGATCTCCGGGCCCAGGCGCTCGCCGTACAGCTTCGTCATGATCGCGACAGCCTCCTTGGGCGAGTCGACCATGTGCTGGAAGCCCTTTTGCGTGGCCCGGGTGAACCGCTTGACCAGGTCGGGATCGCGCTCCATCACCGGGCGATGGACGATGAGGACGTAGCCGACCGGGTCGAACTCCAGGTCGGAGAGGCGGAGGAGATTGAGCTTCTGCTTGGCCCTCGACTCGAGGATGACGAAGTCGTTGGCGACGAAGATGTCGGCCATGATGTCCAACCGCCGGCTGAGGAAGAGGCCATTGCGGGCGGAGGGGTCGGCGTTGACGGCCTCGATCTTTCCAAGGTCGAGCTTGTGCTTGCGGGCGAAGGCCGGCCACACCTGGAAGAAGGTGGAAGCCGAGGAGATCGAGACCTTTCGTCCCTCCAGGGACTTGGGTCCGCTCAACGGCACCTCCGGCCAGGACGCCCAGCACATGCCGGTCACGCGCCCGAACGTGCCCGTCACCTTGATCGGGATTCCCTGGTTGATCCCCTGCACCACCTGGATGGAAGGAACGAATCCGAAGGTGTCGTTTCCGGTCCCCACCACTTGCACGGCCTGGGTGCCGCTCTTGCCTTCGAGGATCTCCACATCCAGACCTTGCTCCTCGAAGAATCCCTTCTCGCGCGCGACGTAGAGCGGGGTGAACTCTCCCTTTGCCGTCCAGTTGAGGCGCAGCGTCGCCTTCTTGCGCTGGGGGCCGGCTGCAGCGCGGGCGGCGAAGGGGGAACAGGCGACGCCGGCTCCCACCGCTGCCGACGCCCTCAGGAACGAACGCCGTGTGACCGGCACTTCGAACGGATGGCTGCGCTGTCCCATCGAATGGCCCCTCCTCCCGTGGTCAGGAGAGAACGCCCGCCGCCTGGAACACTCCCCGGATCTCGTCGACCAGGTGGTGGAATCGGGCGTCGGTTCG
>DATFUN010000033.1:0-3751 GCA_035260805.1 Myxococcales bacterium
TGACCCCGAGCAGCTGCGCGACCTCGCCGCGCACCGCGTCGGTGGACTTGTCGGAGCGGAACCAGTGCGGCGTGCGCGTGCGCTGGTCCGGCTCGAGCGCGAGCGGGGCGTTGCGCACCGCCGCGGCCAGCTCCCGCGGGAGCACGCCCGACTCCTCGAGGCGGTCGGTGTAGAAGGCCATGCGCTTCTCGAGCGCCGGGCGGTCCTCGATCAGGTACTCGGTGGGCGCCCGCAGCGCGCACACCAGCGCCAGCACCGCCCGGTAGGCGCGGGCCTGCCGCTCGATCGACCCCGGGCGGGCGATCGTGAGCAGCGTGCGGTGCGGATCGCGGTCGAACCAGTAGCGCAGGCCCTCGCCCAGGCCGTTCACCTCGCCGTGGGAGGGGGTGGCCGCCAGCGGCGCGCTGTTGAGGTAGCCGAGGATGATCTCGCGCCGCGCGCTGCGGGTGTCGGGTCCCAGGCGGTAGGCGCGCAGGCTCGCCGCCGCGATCTGGCGCAGCTTGTCGGCCGGCGAGCGCGTGCGGCCGCCGGAGAAGTGCCGCAGCTTCTCGAGCTGCACCGCCAGCGTGCTGCCGCCCTCGACCGGCAGCGGCAGCCCGATGCGCCGTCCGGCCCACAGGCCGCTCGCCTTGGCGAAGCGCGCCCAGTCCACCGCCGGGTTGCTGGTGGGCTCGGGATCGGAGATCAGGCCGCGGTTCTCGATGTAGAGCAGCGTGCTCACCACCAGCGGCGGCAGCTCGTCGTAGGAGGTGAGCAGGTCGCGTCGCGAGCTGCCGCGGAAGAGCGTGTCGCCGGAGGCGTCGCGGATCACCAGGCCATCGGTGGGCGGCTCGCGCCACGGCGGCGTCAGCCCGGCGCGCGCCAGCATCGCCAGGGTCCCGGAGAAGCGCGCCTGCTCGCCGATCCGATAGCCGCGGCGGCTCAGGTTGCGCACGAACTCGGGGATCCGGCTGTACCCGCGCTCCTCGTCGAACGGGCCGCTCTGGGGATAGACGATGGAGGGGCTCGGACCCTGGCCGACGGTCCACTGGAGCCGCGAGGCCAGGGCGGAGAACAGGTGGGCCTCGAGGAACCCGCTGCGCAGCTCGAAGGAGACGACCAGCGGGGTCAGCGCGAGGGTGTAGACGGCGACCTTCCATCGCAGGGGCATGCGGTGGGCCGCGTCGGCGGAGTGCTCCAGCGTGAGCACGGTCCAGCGGACCGCCCCGCTGCGCGCGATCGCGTGCAGGAGGCCGACCAGGGAACGACCGAGGGCACGGGCCGTCCGGCCGGGAAGCGCGCCCAGGTCCGCGAGGGCCTGCTCGCGCGAGCGGGTGCCTTCGAGCCGGAGCGCGTCGAGGGCGAGGAGCACGCCGTCGAGGAGGAGACCGGGCGTGGCGCGCAGACCGCAGCGGAGGAGGTCGGGGGTGCGGCTCCAGATTGTCCGACACCGACTCCATGCGGCTCGAGCGCCCGGCCGGAGCCGGGTCGAGAAATGCTGCGCCTGCTCGAAGATCGTCACGGTCCCAACCCAGTGGGCGCGTCGGGCTGGAGGTCGGCGGATCTCGAATCACAAGGAGTTGTTCAAGAGCCGACCCGGCGCGCCCTGTCCGTTCTCTGTGATGAACGAAAGTCGCGCGGGGTGCGGAAGGGTCGGCGGGGTCGCGGCGTCGGCGGCAGGAGGTCGGGGCGATGCGGGGCGTTCGGTGGAGTGCCGGGGCCGGCCGGCGCGGCGCTCCGTCTGCGCGCCGCGCCGCCGGGTCGACCCCGTGGGCCGGGGTGTCAGAAGCTGACGCCCAGCCCCCAATTCAGCTTCAACTGCTCCGAGCCCGAGAGCATGTGGTACTTGAGCTCGATGAAGTTGTCGATCCGCTGCGTCATCGGGAAGTTCACGCCGCCCAGCAGCGCCAGGCCGGCTCTGATCGAGGTGGACTGGGCGTCCAGGATGCCGAGGGTCGGGGCATCCACCTCGTTCGAGAGGAAGTGCAGGCCGACGCCGGTGCCCAGGAAGGGTGTCCAGCCGGTCTTGGTGAATCGGTAGCGGGCGTCCAAACCGAGGGTCGCGTCACGGCGCGACGACTTGATGTTGTAGCCCGGGATGGTGTTGGTGTTCCGCCAGTACTCGATCGAGGGCATGATTTCGATGGACTGGGTGAGGCTGGCGGGTTTGAGGCGCAGCCGGACGGCGATGCCCGAGAAGGAGCTCTGCCCCTTCTGCATCACGGTGGAAGTCATGCCGTCGACGCCGGCGACGATGCCTGCGGCGCGCGGAACGGAAGGGCTGGCGAGCATCATGGCCGATGCCGCGGCCAGCACGAACGAAAGTCGCATGGGGCTCTCCTCGAGGATCCATCCTCTGTAGGTAACGTCCCAGTTCCAGGGAGTGCACGAACAGTACCGAACCGCCACCCGGCCCGCCATCTCTATCTGCCCCTTGGGAACGCTCCGCGTCCGGGTCGGCGGCGCCGTGCGACGCGCACTCCCGCTTGGGCGTCGCCGCAAGCCTGTGCTAGAAACTCGGCTCCGTGCATTCCGCCCACCTCGCCGCGAGGACCCGAGCCACCCGCCAGCGCCGAATCGTGCCGCTGGAGCAGCTCGCGATGGACCTGGGTCCTGGCCGTCCGCGCTGGGTCTGCTCGCGCCTGGTGCTGCGCTCGCCGCACCGGGAGCGCATCCTCGAGCGCCTCGAGTTCGTGCGCCGCTTCTTCCCCGAGATGGAGGGCATCACCGTGCGGGTCGGGCTGGCGCAGAAGCGCGGGATCCTGGGCTGGGGCTCCCTCGACCCGGAGCAGCCCGGGATCTGGGTGCGGCCACGGAAGATCGATTCGTTCACCGTGGCCCACGAGTTCACCCACCTGCTCCAGGCCCGCCGCCTGGTGCCGGGCGGGGAGCGGGCCTGCGATCTGTGGGCGCTGGCGCGCTCGCCGCTGCTGATCGACAAGCCGCCGGGCTACCTCAAGCTCCCGCGTGCGCTGCGGTACGCCCACCTCACGCCGTGGATGTCCTCGATGCTCCACGCCGCGGCGCTGCGCGCGCTCGTGGCGCGCGAGGCCGGGGACCGGCGCTACCTCCAGCGCTTCGAGCGCGAGGTGGCCGCCGAGTGGAACGAGCGGCACGAGACCTCCCGGGCGCGGGCGCACCGCCTGCGGCGGGCGCGATGAGCATGCCCGCGGGGCCGCTGCGCGTCGCGGCGGCCGTGATCCGGCGCGGGGTCACGCTGCTGCTGACCCAGCGTCCGCCCGGCGGGCCGCTGGGGCTGATGTGGGAGTTCCCGGGCGGCAAGATCGAGCCGGGGGAGACGCTCGCGCACGCGCTGATCCGCGAGGTCCAGGAGGAGCTCGGCGTCCATGCCCGGCCCGGCGCGGAGCTCGAGATCACCCGGTTCCGTTACCCGCACGGGCTCGAGGTCGAGATTCACTTCGTGGACTGCGACATCGATTCCGACGAGCTACGCCCCGGCCCGGGAGTGCACGCGTTGCGCTGGATCCGTCCCGGCGACGTGGACCCGGCCGAGGTGCTCGAAGCCGATCGCGGCTTTCTCGCCCGGCTGGTGAAGTCGACGTAGGAGAGAGGAGCGATCGCATGGCCCTACCCCAGGGACTCGAGTTCCTGCAGCCCGGCTGGTGGCTCATCCACGTGCTCACCGTCGCGCTGGTGTACGTCTACGCCTACCGCAAGGGACGCGCGGACGCCCGGCGCGAGATCCGCGCGGCCGGAGCGCCGCGGCCCGGAGGAACCCCGTCATGACCGGCACGCCAGCGCAGCGCTTCCA
>DATFUN010000034.1:0-7967 GCA_035260805.1 Myxococcales bacterium
CCCCGCCGCTCCGATCGCGCTGCCCACCTCCAGGTGGGCGCGCCTGTGGTGGGTGCCGGGCGGCCTGGTGATCGCGGCCCTGGCGCTCACCGCCGTGGGCCTCTCCGGCCCGCGCCTGCGCGCCAGCCGGCGCGTCGATCTGTCGGTGCAAGGGATCGACATCGTGGTCGCCTTCGACCTGTCCACCTCCATGCTGGCGGCGGACTTCCGGCCCAAGGACCGCATCTCCGTTGCGAAGGAGGTGCTGAAGAGCTTCATCTCCTCGCGCCAGAACGACCGCATCGGCCTGGTGGTGTTCGCCGGCGAAGCCTACACGCAGTGCCCGCTGACGTTGGACTACCGCGTGCTGGAAGAGCTGCTCGAGCAGGTGAAGACGGGCGTGATCGTCGACGGCACCGCCATCGGGAACGCGCTCGCCACCGCGGTGAACCGCCTGCGCGAGTCCGACGCCAAGAGCAAGGTGATCATCCTGCTCACCGACGGAGACAACAACGCCGGCAACATCTCTCCCCTGCAGGCCGCCCAGATCGCGAAGGACCTGGGGATCAAGGTGTTCACCATCCTGATCGGAAGGGGCGGGCGGGTCCCGTACCCCACCGGAACCGACCTCTTCGGGCGCACGCTGTACGAGCAGGTCGAGATCGACGTGAACCCCGAGCTGCTGCAGCAGATCGCCCGATCGACGGGCGGCGCCGCCTACCATGCCACCGACCGCGAGTCGCTCGAGCGCGGCCTCTCGCAGGTGCTGGACAGCCTGGAGAAATCGAAGATCTACGAGGCCGGCGCCTCGGCCCAGTACGACGAGTGGTACGGGCGCATGTTCCTTCCGGCGGCGCTGCTCGGGATGTTCGGGCTCGCCTTGCGCGCCACGCGCCTGTCGGGGACGCCATGACCACCGTGGCCGCCGCCGCGCTGCAGACGACGCTCCTCGGCTTCCGCCTGCGCATCGTCGATCCGATCTGGCTGTGGCTCTCGCCGCTAGGGCTCGCCGCCGGCGCCGCGGCCGCCTGGTGCGTGTGGCGGAGATGGAGGCGCGCGCGCTCGGCGGTGCCCGGGGCGAGGCGCGAGCAGGTCCTGCCGGGCGGCGGCGCCTCGCAGGGCGTGCTGCGCGGCGGGATGCTCGGTCTGGGGCTGTCGCTCCTGTCCATCGCCGCGGCCGGGCCGCAATGCGGCGAGCGCACCGAGATCGTGAAACGGAGCGGGATCGACCTGGTGGTCGCGCTCGACGCCTCGACCAGCATGCTGGCCCGGGACGTGAAACCCTCGCGGCTGGAGCGCGCGAAGGTGGAGGTGAGCGCCCTGCTCGATCGGCTGCGCGGCGATCGGGTGGGACTGGTGGTGTTCGCCGGCGAGGCCTTCGTGCAGTGCCCGCTCACCACCGACTACAGCGCGGCCAAGCTGTTCCTCCGCGCCGTGGATCCTGCCGCCATGCCGCAGCAAGGGACCGCCATCTCGGGCGCTTTGCGCGAGGCCCGCCGCGTCCTGGATGGCGGCGCGCGAGGAGGCGCCGGCAAGGCGGTCCTCCTCATCACCGACGGCGAGGACAACCAGGGCGACGCAGGCGAGGCCGCCAAGGAGCTGGGGGACGCCGGGATCCACCTCTACGCGGTCGCCGTGGGTAGCGAGGAGGGCGAGCCGATCCCGATGGCGGACGCCAAGGGGAACGTGACCGGCTACAAGAAGGACCGCGAAGGGCGCACGGTGCTCACGCGCACCGACACGGCGGGGCTCCGCGAGCTGACCGCGCGGGCCGGCGGCAGTGTGCTGACCGCGGGCGGGTCCGACCTGGGCGTGGCCGCGATCGCGGACGAGCTCGAGAAGCTGGAGAAGGGCGAGCTCGAGTCGCGGCTCGCCATCCAATATGACGACCGGTACGCCTACGCGGCGTGGCCCGCCTTCCTGCTGCTGTGCGCAGCGGCGGCGCTGGGCGAAGGACGGCTGCGACGCGGGAGGGCGGCATGATCGCGCTGCTGCTCGCGGTCGTCCTGGCCGCGCCCACCGCGGCGCCCGAGCCGCGCGCGGGTCCACCCCCTGGACCGTCGTTCTTCGAACGGGCCGGCCGCGCTCTCCGCCGGCTCGTCGAGAAGCCGGAGCCCAACGTCACCGAGGGGAACGCGCGCGCCTCGTCGGGCGACGTCGAGGGCGCCCTGAACGCGTACGAGAAGGCCCGGGTGCCCGAGCACGGGACGAACGCGGCGGCGCTCGCCCACGACCGCGCCTCCGCGCTGGTGCGCGCCGGGGACGCGCGCCTGGCCCCGCAGGCAGTGCAGGAGGCGAACCGCGCGCTCGGGGAGGGCGACGCGAAGCTGAAGGCAATCGGCGCGTACGATCTGGGCTACGCGCTGGAACAGGCGGGCCGGCCCGACGAGGCGATCGCGGCGTATGCGCGCGCGCTGCAGCTCGATCCGGACGACCGGGACGCGAAGGTCAACCTGGAGCTGCTGCTCCGGCAGGAGAAGCGCAAGCAGAGCCTGCCGCGGCCGATGGGGAAGCCGGAGGAGAAGAAGGACCCGCAGGCCGGCAAGGACGGCGAGAAGAAGCAGCAGGGTCCGGGTGAGCAGCGCAAGGACCAGCAGAAGCAGGCCGGGCAGGACCAGCAGCGGAAGGAAGCGAACCAGGGGCAGTCCGGCGATTCGCAGCAGCAGGGCCAGGCATCGCAACAGCCCCAGCCGGACAAGGCGGTAGAGAAGAAAGAATTGCAAGCGGCCGGGAACCGTCCGATGGATCGCAGCGAGGCCCAGCGCCTGCTCGATGCGCTGCGGGCGGGGGAGAAGAATCTCCAAGTGTGGCGTTTCGGGAAGCAGAAGGCGAAGGAGCGGCGGACGGATGTCGAGAAGGATTGGTAGCGCGCTATTCGCCTTGCTCGCCGCCTTCGCCGCCGCGGCCGCGGAGGAGGTGCAGGTGTCCGCGCGGACCGACGGCGACGAAGTGGCGCTCGACGGGACGCTGAATCTCACCATCAGCGCCGCGGTGTCGTCCAAGGGAGACCAGGCGGAGCTGTCGCTGCCCGATCTGAAGGACTTCGACGTGGTCAGCCGCTCGCAATCCGAGCAAGTCGCCTTCACCTTCGTGAACGGCGCGCCGACCTTCCGCCGCACCACGGTCACCACCGTGAAGCTCGCTCCCCGGCGCGAAGGGAAGCTCGTCATCGAGCCCGCCCGCGTGGTCTACAAGGGTCGCACCTACACCACCCAACCCATCTCCATCCGGGCGCTGCCGGCTGGCGAGGCGCCCGCGCCCAAGGCGCGCGCCCAGGCCCCGCCTCCGCCGGATCCGTTCGCCGAGGACGCCGCCACCGACCCGTTCCAGGACGTGCACCCGCAGAGCCGGGACCTGGTGCTCCGGGGGAGCGTCGATCGCGAGCGGCCGTTCGTGGGGCAACAGGTCACGTACTCGCTGTACCTGCTCGCGCGCATCAACGTGAGCGGCATCGACAAGCTGCAGCTCCCTCGGCTGGACGGCTTCTGGAGCGAGGAGGTCGAGGCGCCCCAGCAGCTGGTCGGCGAAGCGCGGATCATCGACGGCGTCCCCTACCGCGCCTTCCTGCTGCGCAAGCGGGCCCTCTTCCCGCTCCGCCCCGGCAAGGTGCAGGTCGAGCCTGCCGAGGTCGAGGTGATGACCGGATTCGGGATGCTCTTCTCGCGCAGCTCGACGCGGCGGTCGTCGCAGCCGCTCACGGTCGACGTGCAGCCGCTGCCCGACGCGCACAAGCCGGAGGGGTTCGACGCCGGCAACGTGGGGAGCTGGACGCTCACCGCTTCCATCGATCCGGTGGCCGTCGCAGTCGGGCAGCCGGTGACGTTGAGACTGGTCGCCCAGGGGCGCGGGAACGTGCGCAACCTCGCGCTCCCCAAGCTGGGCCAGATCCCGGGCCTGCGCTCGTACGATGCGACCAGCAACGACAAGGAAGCCATCGAGCAGGGGCAGGTGACCGGAACGCGCACTGTCGAGCAGCTCCTGGTCCCCGAGCGCACCGGCGCGCTCGAGATCCCCTCGCTGTCCATGGACCTGTTCGACCCGTCGCAGAAGGGGTATCGGACGGTGCGCACCGACCCCATCCGGCTCGAGGTGCACGCCGCTCCGGCCAGCGCATCGATCGGCTCGCAGACGACCGCGCAAAACCTCCTCGCGGCCGGCGGGCTGCGGCCGATCCGGCTACGCATGACGCGCGCCTCGATCGCGCCGCCCCCTTGGACGCGCGGGTGGTTCTGGCCGCTGCTCGGCGCCGGGCCGCTGGCGCTCGCGCTGATGGTGGGCACGGGCCGCCTGCGCCGCCTGCTCGCGCGGGATCCGGCGGAGGAACGGATGAAGAAGGCCCGCGGCGCGGCGCGGGCCCGGCTGCGCGGCGCGGAGGCGCTGCTGGAAGCGCAGCGCCGCGGCGATGCCTCGGCGGCGGACTTCCACGCCGAGGTGGCGCGCGCGCTCACCGGTTACCTGACCGACAAGCAGGGCATCTCGCCGGCCGGCATGACCCGGGACGAGCTGGGGCGGGCGCTCCTCGAGCGCGGCCACCCGCCGGGCACGGTCCGCGCGGTGCTCGGCGTGCTGGACGAGTGCGATCGGGCGCGCTTCGCCCCTGGAGGCGCCGATCTGACGTCGCAGGAAGCGCGCCTCGAACGCGCGGAGCGGCTGCTCGGCGAGCTGGACAAGGTGCGGAGGGGTGCATGAGGGAGCTCGCTCTCGCCGCGCTCCTCGCCGGTTCGGCTGCCCGCGCCGGCGTTTCCGTGCCGCCGGAGGCGCGCGGCAACGCGCTGTTCGATCAGGCGAACGCGGCCTACCTCTCCGGCGAGACGTCCCGCGCGGTGTCCGGGTACGAGGCGCTGCTCGAAGAAGGGTTGGTCAGCCCCGAGCTGGAGACCAACCTCGGCGCGGCGTACCTGCGCCAGGGCAAGCGGGGTCTGGCTGCGCTGCACCTGGAGCGCGCGCTGTTTCTCGACCCCTCGGACGACGACGCGCGCGCCGACCTCCTCGAGGTCCGCCGCGGCATCGTCGACAAGCTCGAGGGAGAGGCGGAGAACGGAGGCGTCGAGGTGCTCTCGCGCGCCCTGGCACCCTTGCCCGGCCCCGCCGCCGCCGTGGCGCTGGTCGCCCTGTGGTCGCTGGGGTGGGGCCTGCTGGGCGCGAATCTGATCCGGCCGCGGGCGGCGCTGGGCACCTTTGCCATCGCTTGCTTCCTGCTCGCCGGCGCGGCGGCGCTGGTCGCCGCCGGTTCGGCTGCGGCGCACCAGCTCACGCTTCGCCGGGCCGTGGTCGTCGCGCAGGCCGCGCCGGCGCGCGAAGGTCCCAGCGATCGCGCCGCCAGCCACTTCGAGGTCCACGAGGGCACGGCGCTGCGCATCGAGGACGAGGACCAGGGCTTCCGGCGGGTGAAGCTGGCCAACGGCCTGACCGGCTGGGTCCACGCCGCCGCCGTCGAGCCCGTCGTCCCCTCCGGGTGGTCGAACCAGCACCGCCCGTAGCCTCCCGCTGGCCCGGATGGACGCTAAGGCCAGGTGACCGCGGGCTGCGTGCTGCCGCCGATCACGTCTCGGACGCGGGCCGTTCCCGTTCCTTGCTTCGCGCGCTGTTCCAGCCAGCCCAGGAACCCGTCGAGGTCGTCGGGGCGGATGCCGTTGGTCGCGCACCCGTCGCAGATGTGGTGGAAGGTGAACAGCACCCATCCACCCGCACCTTCCGCCCGCGTCACCAGCGCTTCGAGATCCGCGACGCTGTCGGTCCGCTGCACCGACCGGGGCGCGCGGAGCACCAACGCGTCCTTGGGGACGAACGTTTCCGCGGCGATCTCGGCGGTAAGCCCGGTGATGTCGCGAGCCGAGTTGTAGCGGCAATCGGCGACGGCTTGCCGGACGGACGCGTTCCAGTCGCCGAATGGATAGGCGAAGTTCTGCACGTCGAAGCCCAGCGAGATGAGGTTCGCGCGATCGTTGCAGATCTCGACGTGCTGCTGGTCGCTCGACAGCGTGGTCAGATGCGGATGGTCGAGGGTGTGGCCCCCGATCTCGTGACCGCGGTCCTGAAGGCCCTTCGCCTGCGCGGCTGTCATGTTCTCGACGTTGGAGGTCCGCAAACGCCAGGTGTTCAAGAAGAAGGTCCCGCGCATGCCGTGCTTCTCGAGCACCGCTGCGGCCGAGAGCTGCTGCGCGAGCGCGTCGTCGAAGGTGAGCGACACGACGGTCGTCGCGCAGATGACGGTTCCTGCGGCGCAGACCTTGATTCCGGGCTTACCGGCGACCGTGCATGATCCGGCTTCCGCGAGCCCGGGGCATGCGGCGAAACCGCCCGGCGAGGGAGGGCCGAGCGGCGACGGCGCCGGAGCACCCCCCGTGGACTGCGACTCCGGCGGCGTCCCGCCGCAGGCAGCGATCAAACAAGAAATCGCGACAGCCCATTTCCGCACGGTTCCCCTCCGGGAGCTGACCGCAGCGGAGAATGGTCACTCGCCTTACGCACGGCTAGACGCGAAAGGGCCGGGGGAGACGTGCATCGGATGCGGCCGCCGCTCAGCGCCGCGCGGCCAGCGAGTCCAGCCCTTCGACGCCGATGTTGGGCGCCCAACGGTGGATGGTCGTGTCCACCAGCCGCTCGATCTGGAACGGGTCCTTGTCGAGGATCGGCTGGATCTCGGCCTCGTCCTCGACGCGCAGGAGCAAGGCGCCGCCTTCGCGCGGGACGAACGGCCCGGAAGCGATCATCTTCCCCTGCGCGAGCAGCTCGCGCAGGTAGGCGCGATGGCGGTCGACGGTCTGCAGCATCCGCTCGAGCGGATAGCGGTACTTGAGCACCACGAACGCGTAGAGGGCCACGGAACACCTCGGAACGACCTGCGGGGTCGCGTGAACCCTACACCGGGTCCATCAGGCGTGAGAACCGGGCTTCGGTCTCCGCGATCAGCTTCGCAGCCCGGGCGAGGGCCCGCTCGGCGCGAGCCGAGAGCTGGATCGCGCGCTGGAGCTTCTTCTCGATTGCCTTGCGCACGAGGCGCCTGCGAGGCATGCCTGCAACTCTAGGCCGCCGGTGGGGTCCGGCAAAGAAAAGGACCGGAGGACAAAGAATGCTCGCATTGCTGTTGCTCTTCGCCGCGGCCCCGGCGGATCGGGCGAAGGACGTCGCGGCGCGCCTGCCGATCGCGCGCTCCGCCATGCGCGAGGTCCACCTCGCCGCCGCCGCCATCGCCGACCAGCCGCTGAGGGCGGCCGTGGAGGCCATCGTGATGGCTCCCTGGCTGCCTCCCGAGTCGTACGCGGTGGCGCATCCCGCGGAAGCGGAGCGGATGCTGCGGGAGGCCGGCCTGCTCGAGGGCCGCCTCCAGCTGCCGCCGCAGCGCGGCTCGTTCCAGGCGGCCTGCGGAGGCGATCATCATGCCTACCCCGGCGGACTTCCCGTGCACGCGTGGGCGGATCTGCTCCAGGCCCGAGGATTCGCGGCAGCGTACCAGAAGGTCTACGGGGTCAAGCTGCGCGACGAGTGGCTGGTGGCTGCGGCCCTGTGGCACGACGCGCTCGAGGCGGCCACGCTGCCCTGGCGGGACGACGCCACCTGCGGCCCCGAGCCTCGCATCGCCGGGACGGGCGAGCACCACGTGCTGGGGCTCGCCACGGCGATCGTCCGGCGCCTCCCAGAGGGTCTGCTGCTCACCATCGCCAGCGCGCAGGTGCCGGGGTTCGAGCCCGGGACGAAGCAGGTGTGCGACTCGCTGCGGGCGGCCTCGATCATCGCCAACGGGAAGCTGCCCTCGGCCGCGTGCCCGGCGAGCGCGCCTCCGGAGGCGTACGCGATGAACTCCGCCGGTTCGGACTATCCGCTCACCACCGCCGCCGCCTCGTGGTACGCGCAGCGCGCCCCCAAGGGCTGGGAGCGATTCGAGGCCCTGATCCAGGACGGCAGCGACCTCGCCGCCTGGGCGCGCGCGCAGCGCTACTGACGATCGCCGGCGGCGAGCAGCCCGCGCAGGCGAGGCAGATCGGCGG
>DATFUN010000035.1:0-2478 GCA_035260805.1 Myxococcales bacterium
GAGCCATTGCCTTCCGCAGGCCCTCCCCGCCGCTCTCCCAGTTGGTGCGCGCTTCGTACGAAACCTGCACCCACAGTGCCAGACACGCCGAGTGAAACGCGAGCACAATTCCACGTGCACGCGACCGATCCGCGCGCGCAAAATGTCGCAAACGCAACCTTCCTTTTCAAGTCGGCGATAGCCCGAACGATCCCAGGGATTTCAAGTCCAGGAGGATGCCGATGGAAGGTCCCTTGAGGAGCTTGCCGGCGCGGAAGGGGACGGTGGCGTAAAGCTGGATCCCGGCGCAGCGGCAGGGCGTCTCGTAAGTGAGCGCCAGGCGGTGGGACCAGTCGGCCGTGTCCTGCGGCAGCGGTCCCGCCGAAAGGAGATGGGAAGCGTCGTAGGAGACCCGCAGCGGCTGTCTTTGCAGCGGGAGCGCGGCCGAGCCACCGAACCCGGCCGAACCGAACAGGCTGCCCGGGTCGGACGCGATGCGCGCGGCGGCGAACAGCTCGTCGATGCCGGCGCGGATGCGCTCCGATGCCGCGCCGCGCTGCAAGGAATAGCCGGCGTGCAGCTCGTCGCCGCGCGCGTCCCGCAGCCCAGCCGAGCCGACGAAGAGCGTCAATGCGCGCAATCCCCAGTCGTACTGCGCCGACGCGCTGAGCGTCGCCGGGCCCCAAGCGAACCCCATCCCAATGCCGCTTTCGCCGATCCGGGCTCCGTACGGGCCGGCACGCAGGACTACGTCCTGGCGCAGATCCAGGGAGACCAGCCGCGCCGGCGCCCGGCCCGGGCCGCGGCCAACCCACAGCGCCTGGGCGACGTGGAAGGTCGTCAACGCCTCGCCCTGTTCCGGCGCGGCCCCGTCCACCTCGTCGTACGGCCGCCGCGCGGCGGGCACACCGGTGATGGCGATCACTCCCGGCCTGGCTGCCAGTCCCGGAGCCACGCCCTGCTGGGCGGCGCCGGCATCCGACCTGAACGCGACTCCACCCGCGTCGAACGGATCGCCGATCGGGGGACCTCCGGAGCTTAGCGCTGGGGTGATGCCGCGCAGCTCGATGCCGGGCTCGATCGTATGCAGCAGGGACCCCAGCCGGCGCTGCAGGGACAGCTCCGCCCGGACGGAAGCGATGCCGTAGAGCCTTTGTCGGTTGCGCCCCGAGTCGCCGTCGAACAGCCAGGCGTCGCCCCGGGCGCCGAGATCGGCGGCGAGCAGGACGGGAAGGCCGGGCACCGCGAGGGAGAAACGCGGCGCGGCGTCGAACCGGACGGCGCGCGCGCGTCCGAGCCCGAGGGGATCGGTGACCGGTACGGCGGGCGCCCCGGCGTTCACGGCGCCGAGGTCCGTCGGCCCGAATCCGGTGGCGCGCTCGCGGGGGTCGAGCGCGGTGAACGGCGCGAACCGGGTCGCGCTCAGCTCGGCCGAGAACGCGAACGGTCCCACGCGCGAGGGAGCCGCCTGGGCGAACGCGCTCGGCAGTCGCTGGAAGGTCGCCCGGCGCTCCGGTCCGAACAGCCGCCGGTCGGGTGCGGCGGCGTCGACGGCCCGCACGTCGAAGAGGAGGGTCGCGTCGAGGCCTGCGGCCGCGGATCCCCTGGTCCCGACCACGCCCGCGTCGGTCCGCAACGCATCGAGGAACCGATCGAGCTCGCGGAACTCCGTGTCCGGAATGTACATGTTGTCGGTCGCCAGGCTCCCCTGGGCGGCCGCGAGCAGCCCCGGTGACTCGGTCCGGTGTCGGAAGCGCAAGACGCCTCGGATGCTGTCGTAACCGCGGCCGGGCGAGGCGATCGACTCGCCGGGGAACGTCACGCCGCCGATCGTGTAATTGAGCGGCGCGAACGCGCCGCCAGGCGAGTTGTGCGCCTTCAAGTCGCGCACCAGATCGACGTCGAGCTGCCCGGCGGTTCCCTCCGCCGGCGCATAGCGGAACTGCAGGCCTAGCCGCGGGCCGGCCACGGAACGGGTGCCGAACGCCGCGCCCCCGCCGCCGCTGCCGGTGAAGAGCCCGGGGGCGAGCGTCAGGTCGTAGCTGCGGCCCAGCGTCAGGAAGAGCGGTACTTCGGTCCCGAATCCGGTGGTGAGCGCGGAGTATTGCAAGGGCGGGAAGAGCAGGCCGGACTGGCGCTCGGTCAGCGGCAGTGAGACCGGCACCAGGAGCGGCAGGGAAGCGCCCAGGATGTCCAGGCGGGGCCTGCTCAGCCGCGCCCGATCCTCCTCGATCTGCACCTGCGGCGAGGCGAGCTCGAAGTCGGGCTGGCCGGCGCAGTCGCAGGGGGTCATGGTGACGTCCTCGGCCAGCAGGGCGCCCGACGGCAGCCGGCGGATGCGCTTGCCGGTGAGGACCAGCGCGTTCTTTCCCGCCGCCCGCGCCGCCTTGCCGTCGGTGAGGAGCTGCGGCGGGGGCGCGGTGTGGTCCTTGAGGAAGAGCGTCGCGTCCTTCAAGTCGACCGAGCGCGAGTTGAGGTCCGCCACCGCGGCATCCGCCA
>DATFUN010000036.1:0-2188 GCA_035260805.1 Myxococcales bacterium
TGTAGGTGGGCGGCGCCGGCAGGGTGCGGGGCAGCAGGTTGGAAGCGGCGTTGATGGCCGCCTGCACGTCCTGCTCGGCGGCATCGATGCTGCGCAGCAGCTCGAACTGCAGCGTGATCTGCGAGCTGCCGAACCCGGACACCGAGGTCATCTGCGAGAGGCCCGGCATCTGCCCGAACTGCCGCTCGAGCGGCGTGGTCACCGCGGAGGCCATGGTCTCTGCGCTCGCGCCCGGGAGCAGGGTGGAGACGAGGATGGTCGGGTAGTCCACCTGCGGCAGCGCGGCGACGGGGAGCTGCTTGTAGCCGATGAACCCGGCGAGGAGCAGCCCCGCGGTGAGGAGCGAGGTGGCCACCGGGCGCCGGATGAACGGCTCGGAGATGCTCACCGATCGGCACCGATGGCGCGGCCGCTGGGCTGCGCCGGCTTGGGCGGCGCCGCTGGACGGGGCGCGACCTTCGCGCCGGGGCGGAGCGCCGCGGCGCCGTCCGCGACCACCACCTCGCCGGGGGAAAGGCCGCGGGCGATGGCCGCCACGTCGCCCTGGGTCAGCTCCACTTCGATGGGGCGCGGCTGGACCGTCTGGTCCGGTCCGACCACGTACGCGAAAGTGCCCTCCGGCCCGCGCTGCACGGCGGTGGTGGGGACCACGGTCGCCCCCTTGCGGACGGTCAGCAGCAGGCGCGCCTTGACGAACTGGTTCGGCCACAACTGCCGCTGCGGATTCGCGAAGTTGGCCTTGAGCCGCATGGTGGCCGTGTTCTGGTTGATCTGGTTGTCGATGACGATCAGCTCGCCGCTGCCGAGCTTCACGCTCCCGTCGCGGCTGAACGCCTCCACCGCCAGGGCCCCCAGCTCCATCTGCTGCGCCACCTGCGGCAGGTAGTCCTGCGGCAGCGTGAACAGCACCGCGACCGGGTCGAGCTGCGTGACGACCACGATGCCCGTCGGGTCGCTCGCGCGGATCAGGTTGCCGGGGTCGACCAGCCGCACGCCGGTGACCCCGTCGATGGGCGAGGTGATTCGCGCGTACTCGAGGTTGAGATGGGCGGAGTCGATCTGCGCCTGATCGATGCGCACCGCGCCCTCCGCCTGGCCGACGGCGGCCTCCTGGTTGTCCACGTCTTGCTGCGACACCAGGTGGTCGCGCAAGAGCTCCAGGTTGCGCGCCAGGGCCAGGCGCGCGGTGCGCAGCTGCGCGGAGTCGCGCCTCAGCGCTCCCTTTCCCTGCTCGAGCTGCACCTGGAACGGCCGTGGATCGATCTGCGCGAGCAGCTCTCCGCGGCGGACCACCTGCCCTTCGCGAAAGCTCGCCGTCACCAACCGGCCGTCGACCTGGGCCCGCACGGCGACGGTCTTGGCGGCCGTGACGGTGCCGAGGCCGTCGAGATAGATGGGCAGGTCCCGCTGCTGGACTTGCGCGGTCACCACCGGGACGGGCCGCTGCTGCGCCTGCGCCGCGCTTGCGGGCGGCGGCTTCTGCCCGCCTTGGCGCCGGACGAACCAGATCGTGCCCGCGGCCACGACCACGATCAGGGCCGCCAGGACGATCCAGCGCCTCATCGCCGCCTCCCTCTCACGCCCGAAACCCGGGCAGCAGCACGCGCGCGATCGGGCCCTTCCCGCCGGGCCACCCGCGGTCCTTGCAGGTTGCCGATCACCTTGCGCAGCGAGGCGCGCAGCGCCGCCTCCTCGGCGGCGTCCATGCCAGAGACCACCCGCGCGCGAAGGTCGTCGGCGATCGGCCGCAGCTTGCGCAGCAGCTCCGAGCCGCGCCGGGTGAGGCTCAGGCGCGAGCGGCGGCGGTCCGCCGGATCCAGCTCGAAGCGCACCAGCCCGCGCCGCACCAGCGCGGCGACGATCCGCGAGGCAGCCGGAGGATCGATGCGCTGGCGGCGCGCGAGCGCCCCCAACGAGGAGCCGGACGTTTCCGCCACCGCGAGCAACGCCCAGAACTGCGGCGGGTTGAGGCGCAGCGGAGCGACGCGCGCCTGCACCGCGCGGCGGAGCGATCGGCGCGCGGCGGCGATGAGCAAGCCGACGTACTCTTGCGATTCCAACATTTGCGTGTTGCAACTAGTCCCCGGCAGCTCGCTGGTCAAGCGCTCCGGGACGTCGGCGTGTTTCGGATTGTTGCGCTTCACCTGCCGCGGGGACTTCGCGTCAGCGCGTCGACATCCAGCGGCTC
>DATFUN010000037.1:0-5277 GCA_035260805.1 Myxococcales bacterium
GACAGGCACAGCTCGCCCAGCGTGTGACAGAAGTACACGCCGACGAGCCACCAGGGACTCACCCGTTGCCCGGTGCGCTGCGCGATCTGCGCCGCCGCCGCGACCACCAGGAACCCGGCGCCCACCCAGAACAGGCCCCAGGCAAACTTGGCGGGGCTGGAGGGCTCGCGATCGCGGAGCCGCACCCAGAGCCAGGCGAACACCGGCGCCAGCGCGATGATGAAGATCGAGTTGACCGACTGATACCAGCTCGAGGGGAAGGCGTGGCCGAGGACCCGGTTGTCGGTCAGCCGATCCGCGAACAGGTTCAGGCTCGACCCGGCCTGCTCGAACGAGCTCCAGAAGATGCAGGAGAAGAGGAAGAGCACGAGGATGGCGGCCATCCTCAGGAAGGCCTCGCGGGTGAGCGGCGCGTGCTCCTTGGCCTGCTGCGCCGCCGGCCGCTCGCGCGGGCCGTCGGCGTTGGAGCCGAAGTCGCGTTGCCCCAGCGCGAATTGCACGAGGCCGAAGACCATCCCGAACCCGGCCATCGCGAACCCGAAATGCCAGCCGAGCCGCGGGTCGATGCCGTGCCGCTCGAGGAAGGCGCGGAACAGCGAGCTCTGGGCGAGGAACCCGCACACCAGCGGCGCGATCATCGCGCCGAGGTTGATGCCCATGTAGAAGATCGAGAACCCGGCGTCTCGCCGGGGATCGTTCTCGCGATACAGGCCGCCCACCATGGTGCTGACGTTCGGCTTGAGGAAGCCGACGCCGGCGATGACGAGCAAGAGCCCCAGGTAGAGGAAGGCCAGCGTCGGCACCGCCAGGCAGAAATGCCCGAGCGCGATGGTGACGCCGCCCAGGAGCACGGAGCGCCGTTGTCCGAGGAACCGGTCGGCGATCCACCCGCCGGGCAGGGCGGCGAGGTACACGCCCATCGTGTACCAACCGTAGATCCCGGTCGCCTTCTCGATGGAGAAACCGACGCCCCCCTCCGCGGCGGTCGCGGTCAGGTAGAGGACGAGCAGGGCGCGCATCCCGTAATAGCTGAAGCGCTCCCACATCTCGGTGAAGAACAGGGTGCGCAGCCCGCGCGGGTGGCCGCCGAAGGTCGTGGCGCGCGACGCCTCCTCCGCTCGCAGCGCTTCCGCCGTCGCGCTCACCAGCCGCACCCCGGCGGGCAGACGAATGATTTCATGGCTGCGCAGAGTACGCGACGTTGGTAGCGGCGGCTACGGAGAGCGCCGCTTGGCGCGAGGCAGCTCGGGCTGGGTGTCGCGGATCTGCGTCACCTCGTCGCCGGCCTCGTCGGCGTACGCCGTGATGCGAACCGAGGCGCGGCGCAGCCGCCGGCACAGCTCCCGGTTGATGTTCTGGAGCACCAGCACGTACGACTTCACGTCGTCCTGGTAGAGCTTGTAGAGGTCCGCGTTGGTGAGCTCGAGCAGGCGCGTTTCCCTCTCCACCATCACCGAGAAGGGCCGGGGCTGCATCTCGATCAGTGTGGTCTCGCCGAAGAAGTCCCCCGGCTTGAGGTGCATCAGCCGGATCGAACGCCCGGAGTCGCCGCTCTTCAGGGCGACCAGCTCGCCGGACTCGACCACGTACATGGAGCGGCCCTGCTCGCCCTCGCGGAAGACGGCGGCTCCGCGCGCGAAGGTCCGCTCGCTGGTCATCCCGACTACATGTCGGAGGGCGATGTCGTCCAGACCGCCGAAGAACGGCGTGCGCGAGAGAAACCTGGAAAGGGCGGCGCGGTCGCGCGGCATGCGGTCAGTCTACCGGACGGCGTGCAGGCCATCACCTTCCCGGCCGCTCGCAGAGCGGTCAACGTAAGGAACTCGCGGTAGTCTGGTGCGATGGCAGAGGACAAGGTGGGACTCGGTGCGGCGGCCGCGGCTCTCGAGGCGGAGCTTCGCCGGTTCGAGCAGGTGGCCGAGCTGGCCGCGCGCCTGGAGCTCAAGTCGCAGAAGAACCTGGAGCGCGCCACGCGCGCCGCGCAGGACGCGGCCGAGGCGCAGGGCCGCGTGGCGGAGCGGGTGCGGGCGCTGGTGGAGGAGATCGCGCGGGCCCGGGAGCGCCAGGAGGAACAGGCCAGGCAGCTCGAGGTGCGCGCGCAGCAGATCCAGTCCCGGCGGGAGCTGCTCGACGCGCTGCTCGCGCGATTCGCCGGGCTGGGGAACGAGGCGGCCGAGGTGAACGAGCTTCTCAAGCAAGGAGGCCGCGTCGACGAGGCCGAGGAGCGGCTCGGGCGCGTGGCTACGTCCGCCGAAGAGCTCTTGCGCGATGCGGAGCGCGACGGATTCGAGGACGCGGTCCGGCAAGCCGAGTCGGTGCGCCAGCAATCGCTCTCCGCCCGGAACAAGCTCAAGCTGCTCCGCGAGAAGAAGAACTAGCCGCCGCCGTATTCGGCGGCGCTACGCTTTTCCATGGCGCGGACGTAATGGCATGCGCTCCGGTGGCCGCCGATAGGGCGGCCTTTCGCTTTTTCACGGGGCGGCGGTAGTGGGATGTACTTTGGCCGCCGCCCGTCCGCGGAGCAGGAAGATGGCGAACCCCACCGCGGCTGCGGCGCAGAGCTGCAGCACCGACACCAGCAAGAGCCAGCCACCCGCGGCGCGCAGCACGTTCACGGCTCACTCCGCGCGCAAGGACAGCATCGGGTCCACCCGCGCCGCCCGGCGCGCCGGCGCCCAGCTGGCCAGGGCGGCCACCCCCAGGAGGAGCGCCGACACCGCGAGGAAGGTGAGCGGATCGGTCGCGCTCACCTGGTAGAGCGTCGCTTTCGCCGCCTCGGTGACCACCACCGAGACCGCCAGCGCCGCGGCGAGCCCCAGCGCGACGCCGATCACGGCCAGCCTCATCCCGCTACCCACCACCGCCCGCAGGACCTGGGCAGCCGGAGCGCCCAGCGCCATGCGGATGCCGATCTCCTTGGCGCGCTGGGCGACGGAGTACGCCATGATGCCGTAGATGCCCAGCGAGGCGAGCACCAGCGCCACCGCTCCGAAGACGGTCAAGAGCAGCATCGGGAAGCGACGCTCGCCCAAGGACTCGCCGATCACCGCCTCCAGCGTCCGCGGATGCGCCAGCGGCTGGTCCTTGTCGAGGGCCTGCAGCTCGGTGCGAAGCAGGGGCACCAGGTCCGTCGGCCGGCCGGAGGTGCGCAGCAGCACGCGCATGAACGGCTGAGGCCATTGCGCGCTCGGGACCACGGCCAGCGGCCAGGGAGCCTGGTCGAGAGACTGCGTGTGCACGTCTCCGATGACGCCGGCGATCTCCCAGATGTCTTTGTCCTTGCGGAATCCCTTGAGCCTGCGGCCCACCGCCTCGCCACCGCCGAGGAACTTGCGCACGAAGGCCTGGTTCACGAGCAAGACTTGTGGGGCGCGCTCGTCGTCGGAAGCGCGCAGGTCGCGGCCCTGCACCAGCGGGATCCCGAGCGTCTCGCGGTATCCGGGCGTCGCCCAGACCACCTCCGCCTCCGGCCCTTGTCCCGGCGGCGGCGTCGGCAGGCCTTCGATCTCGAAACCGAGGCTTGCGTTGAAGCCCTTATCCATCGGGACTCCGGTGGTGATCGCGGCGCTCTTCACGCCCGGAAGCGCGGCGGCGCGCGCGAGCAGCTGCTGCTGGAAGGCGGAAATCTGCTCCAGCTTTGCATACCTGTCCTGCGGCAGCACCGTCTCGGCCACCAGCACCCGCGCCGGGTCGCCGAGCCCCGTCCGCACGTTCAGGAGCCGCGCCAGCGTCCGGATCATGAGCCCGGCGCCGATCACCAGGACCAGCGCCAGCGCGACCTCCGCGACCACCAGGGCGGCGCGGGCGCGGCCCCGGGAGCTGACGCCGGAGGCGCCGTTCTTCAGCGCCTCGACCAGATCCGGGCGGCTGGCGTGGAGCGCGGGAGCCAATCCCGCGAGAAGCCCCGAGCCGATGGAGATCACCAGCGCGAAGGCGAGGACCGAACCGTTGAGCCGCACTTCGTCGAGGCGCGGGATGGTCTTCGGCGCGAGCGCGACCAGGCCGTCCAGCCCCCACGCGGCGAGGAGCACGCCGAGCGCCCCTCCGACCACCGCCAGCAGGAGCGCCTCGGTCAAGAGCTGCCGGACGATTCGCCCCCGGCCGCTGCCCAGCGCGGCGCGAATGGCCAGCTCGCGCTGCCGGGCCGCGCCACGGGCGAGCAGCATGCTGGCGACGTTCGCGCAGGCGATCAGCAGCACCAGCACCACCGCTCCCAACAGCGCGCGCAGCACCGGCTTGATCGGTCCGACCAGGTCGTCGAGCAGCGGGACCGCCCGCTGGGACCAGCCCGTGTGCTCCGCGGTACGCGAGGCGATTCGAGGCCCCACCACCGCCAGGTCCGCTTGCGCAGCGCGGATCGAGGTGCCCGGCTTGAGCCGGGCAAAGGCGGTGAAGAAATGGAGGCCGCGGTTCTGCAGGTCCTTCTCGTCCCACTCGAACGGGATCAGCGCCTCCGCGTTGCGCAGCAGCGGGAAGCGGAAGCTCGCCGGCAGCACGCCGACGATGGTGTACGTCCTGCCGTCCATCGTGGTGGTCTGGCCCAGGATGCGCGGGTCGGCGGAGAATTCGCGCCTCCACAGACGATCGGTGAGCACCACCTCGTGCGCGGCGCCCTTGTAGTCGGTGTCGGAGGCGAATCCCCGGCCGAGCGCCGGGTGCACCTTGAGCGTGCCGAAGAAGCTCGCGGTCACCTTGGCCGCCACGAGCTGCTCCGGCCCGGAGCCGACCGTCATCGACAGACGCGTGTTCTGGACCCCGGCGATCGACTCGAACGCTCCGCTCTCCTTCACCAGGTCCAGGTAGTCGAGGGTCGAGTACGGATTGCGGTCGTGCCACGGCGTAATGCCCGGGACGACCTCGTACAGTCGGACCAGCTGCTCGGGCTGCGGCGCGGGCAGCGGCTGGAGCACCACGCCTTGCAGCACGCTGAAGATGGCGCTGCTCCCCCCGACGCCCAGGGCGAGCGCGACCACCGCCGCGGCGGTAAAGCCGGGCGAGCGCACGAGCGTGCGGATGGCGTAGCGGAGGTCCTGGAGCAAGGTGTCCATGCGACGGACACGGAGCGAACTTCGTGCCAGCCTGGGACCTCCGGAACCACGAGGAAATCCGTGCGGAGCGCTTACGCCCGTGCGACCGCTCGCGGGATCGGACAGTCCCACAACCGGACATGACCCGGCAGCCCGCGCGCGCTATACCGGTGCGCGATCTCGAGCCTGGAGGAAACCATGGCCATCACGGCCCGCGTCGTCCGCGTCCATAACACCGGCGGCCACGAGG
>DATFUN010000038.1:0-2826 GCA_035260805.1 Myxococcales bacterium
AACGCCGAGAGGATCGACGGCACCAGAACCTGCGCGTCGAGCAGCTTCACGTCCGCCTGGATGGACTGCATCTCCTTGAACGTCATCGGCCCGCGCGCGAGCTGCTCGCGCACCCGCGCGGTGATGCGGCCCGCGCGCGCCCCGAAATCGTAGCCGGGGTTCAGATAGTAGATCGGCGTGCCTCTCCCAGCGGGGCCTGTGCCGCCGGGGCGAGCTCGCGAGAGCGGCTCGTTCCCGAGGGTGATGCCGAGCGGATCGTTGTTCGCGTTGACGAGGAACCCGGAGGGCGGGTTCACCAGGTGGGGCATCTCCTCCAGAGGCAGGGTCTGGTAGACGATCGCCTGCTCCGGCTGCGCATTCGGCACCGTCAGCCATTCGTTCCCGCCCGTCCCGTTGCGGATGAAGTACGGAGGCAGCCCGTTCACCGTGCCCGCCTGCAGGTCCTCGCGGATCGGCACTGCGCTGCCGGTGAAGTACCCGATGTTGCCGCTCGTATCCGCGCAGACGAAGTTCTGCGAGCCGACCTCGAAAGTGGGCATCGCGCGCTGGATGTCGAAGATGTCGCCCGCCAGATCGAAGGAGAGGAAGGTGTCCAGCTCGCGGGTGGCGGAGAAGCCGGTGTACTGGACGGACAGCGCTACGCCGGTCGCGGCATCCAGCCGGACGATGGGACCATTGTTGCGGCGCGGGACGATCAGCGTGAACGCAGGGACGTCCTTGCTCGGCGGGACCGGCACGACCACGCCGCCCTGGTTGACCGAGTACGACTGGGGAATCGGGATCAGCGGCTCGGGGCGACCGAGGAAGATCGTGCTGAGACCGCTGGGCGACCGCGCATCAGGGACCACCCTCTCCTGGAACACGTCGGTCACGTCGAGCGGGTTCACGGTGGCCCCCCAGGCGACGTTCCGGTTGTGGCCGACGATCACCAGCGGAGATCCCGGGAAGCTGTTGCCGATGACGTCGAAGTCGCCCGCCCGCAGGTGCACCGGATAGAAGACCGAAGGCGCGCCGAGCGACAGGTGCGGATCGCTCGCCAGCATCGGTGCGCCTGTGTCGGTGAACCGCCCGGCGATGGCCCACTGGTTGCTCCCGGCGTGTTCCTTCGGCGCGACGATCCAGCGCAGGAACCGGTCGCCGCGGATCGACTCGAGCAGCTCCTTGCCCAGCTCCGCGGCGCGCGGGTGCAGGCCGGACGCATCGACGTCGCGGCGGCCGCCGTGCGGCGGCGGCGTGGTCATCAGGGCGTCAGGAATGGTCGAGGCCCGGTCGAACGGCGCCGAGCGGAAGAGGTCCTCGAAGAAGAGCTTGCGGCCGTCGAATCCGAAGGCGCCGCCGGCCTGCTGGTAGGTCGCCAGCGCCACCGTGCGCTGGATGTCGTCCAGATCGAAGGAAAGCCCGAAGGAGAGCAGCTTGCCGATCGCCGCCGAATCCAGCGCCGTCCACGGCGCGAATCGAGTCAGCTTCAACGCGCCGTACTCGGGCGGGAGCGGGTGGGCCTGGGCCGACGCGTTGACCCCCTCTGCATACGCCGCCAGAACGGCGCGGGCGCGCAGGGAGAGGCGCGGGAGCGAGCGCACCGCGGCGCGGTGCAAACCGATCGTGCGCAGCTGCACGTCGCTGCCCAGCGCGCCGGGGCCGAGCAGCTCCGCCAGGGTGCCCGCCGCCTGGCGGCGCTGCACGTCCATCTGGAACAGCCGGTCCTCGGCGTGGACCCATCCCTGCAGGAAGAACAGGTCGTGCTCGTTCGCCGCGCGGATGTGCGGGATGCCCGCCGCGTCGCGCGACACTTCGGCGGGCGCGAGGAGCCCCGCGAGTCGGACAGGCGCCGCTGCGGCGGCGAGAGGACAGCAGATCGCGGCGAGCGCGAGTAGACGTCGCATGATTGCTCCGAGCGCGGTGGGTGGGAACCCCTCGGGAGCAAAGCTCTCCGGCGCGACGGTCGTCAAGTGGGCCCGGCTGCTTGCCCCTTACTTCCTGGGGGAGCGCAGCGCGCGCCGGACGATCTTCCCGGTGGCGGTGAGCGGGAGCTCGGGCGCGAACTCGACGATGCGCGGGTACTCGTGCGCGGCCAGCCGCGAGCGGACGTGCTCTTGCAGCTCCGCGGCCAGCGCCGGTCCCGGGGCGTAGCCCGGCTTGAGCACCACCACCGCCTTGACGACCTCGGTGCGGATGGGATCCGGCTCGCCGACCACCGCCGCGATGGCCACCGCGGGGTGCCGCTGCAGGCAAGTCTCGATCTCGCCCGGACCGATGCGGTAGCCCCCGCTGGTGATCAAGTCGTCGTCGCGGCCGACGAAACGGAAGTAACCGGCCTCGTCGCGGGTGCCCAGGTCGCCGCTCACCAGCCAGTCGCCGCGGAACTTCGCCGCGGTGGCGGCTTCGTTCCGCCAGTAGCGCAGGAACATGACCGGATCGGGGCGGCGGTACGCGATGCTTCCCAGCTCGCCCGGCGGCAGCTCCCGACCCGCCTCGTCCACGATGCCCACGGCATGGCCGGGGATCGCGGTGCCCATCCACCCGGGACGGACGGGCGGAAGCGCTGCGCCATTCCCCACCACCAGGTTGCACTCGGTCTGCCCATAGAACTCGTTGATGGTCAGGCCGAATGTACTGCGGCCCCAGTCGATGAGGTCCTCGCCGAGGCTCTCGCCGCCGCTCGCCAGCGTGCGCAGCCGTACGCCGGAGGCGGATCCACCCGAGGCGCGCAAGAGCTTCAGCGCGGTGGGCGGCATGAACACGTTGCGGACCTCCTGGCGCGCCATCAGCCGGAGCGCCTCGGCCGGGTCGAACTTGCGCGCGCGATAGGCCACCACCGGGACGCCG
>DATFUN010000039.1:0-8091 GCA_035260805.1 Myxococcales bacterium
AGCCTCAGGGAGATCACTTCCTGGGGAAGGGCGATGTCGCTGCGGATCAGAGCGCCCACCGGGCCGGGCAGGTCGGCGGCGATCCGGGGCAGAGCGGAGGCGTCGGACAGCCGGACCAGCGCGGCCGGCGCATAGTGGCGCATCCCTTGCCCGGGCGAGGCGGGGATCGACCCTGCCGGTCCGCCGTCGGGCACCTCGCCGAGCAGCTCTTCGAGCGCGGCGCGGGGGACGGCGCCGGCCCGCAGCAGCCGAGGACCGGCCGGGGTCAAGGCGAGCACGGTCGATTCGATCCCTACGGGGCAGCGACCGCCGTCCACCACCGCGTCGATGCGCCCGTTCAGGTCGCGCAGCACGTGGCGCGCGGTGGTCGGCGAGACGTGCTCGCTGCGGTTCGCGCTCGGCGCGGCGAGCGGCGCGCGCACCCGCGAGAGCAGCTGGCGCGCCGCCGGATGCGACGGGGCGCGCACGGCGACCGTCGGACCACCGCCGGTCACCTCGTCCGGCACGCGGTCGGTGCGCGGCAACACCAGCGTGAGCGGCCCGGGCCAGAAGCGCGTCACCAGCTCCTGCGCCTCGATGGGCCAGCGGGCGCACAAAGGGCGCGCCTCGTCCTCTCCGAGCACGTGCACGATGAGGGGATTTCGGGCGGCGCGCCCCTTGGCCGCGTAGATGGCGCGCACCCCCAGCGGCTCCAGCGCCAGCGCGCCGAGCCCGTACACCGTCTCAGTGGGAAAGGCGACCAGGCCGCCCCGCAAGAGCAACTCCGCCGCCGCGTCCAGGTCGGCCGGGCTGTGCGCGCTGAAGAGCTGGGTGTCCACCTACCGCCCTTCGAGGGCGACCTGGTGGATTCCCTCCCCGACCACGCCCGGGATCGAGCTGGACCACGGATTCTTCAAGTCCGCAACGCGCGCATCGACCAGCGTCCGTCCGCCGGAGTCGATGACCAGGGAAGGCCCGCCCACCTCGCCGATCTCGAGGAACGGAGCGCCTTGCTCGCGCGCGACGGCGGCGACGCGGTCGGCCACTGCCGCGGGATACGCGATGAGGATGCGCCCGGCGTCCTCTCCGAAGAGCAGCGCGTCGGCCCGCCCCGGATGCGCCGGCAGGGACACCTTGCAACCGAGGTCGCGGCCGAAGCACATCTCCGCCAGCGCCACCGCGAGACCGCCCTCGCTGGTGTCGTGCGCGGTGCGGACCAGCCCGGCGCGCACCATAGCGCGCACCGCGGCCTGCACCTTCTTCTCCAGGTCGAGGTCGAGCGGAGGCGGCGTACCGGCGGTGCGGCCGTGGACGACCTTGAGGTACTCGCTCCCGCCGAGGTGCCCACCGCCGGGGCCGGCGAGCCGGCCGACCAGGGCGAGGCGCTCGCCGCCGGCCAGGAAGGCGGACACGGCATTCTTCGCGCAGTCCTCCATCAGGCCGACCATCCCGATGGTGGGCGTGGGAAAGATCCCCTTCCCCTCGGTCTCGTTGTACAGGGACACGTTGCCGGACACGACCGGAGTGCCCAGCGCATTGCAGGCGTCGGCGATGCCCAGGCAGGCCTGCTCGAACTGCCACATGATCTCGGGCCGCTCCGGGTTGCCGAAGTTCAGGCAATCGGTGACGGCCAGCGGCTCGCCTCCGACGCAGCTCACGTTGCGCGCCGCCTCGGCGACGGCGTGCGCGGCGCCCAGGCGCGGGTCGAGATAGCAGAAGCGCGAGTTGCAATCGACGCTCAGCGCCACCCCGCCCTCGCGCTGGCCGGTGAAGCGGACCACCGCCGCGTCGCCCGAACCGGGCCGGACCGCGGTGCCGATGCGGACCATGTGGTCGTACTGGCGGTACACCCACTCCTTGGAAGCGACGGTCGGCGATCCCAGCACCTGCGCGAGCGCTCTGGCCAGGTTGCCCGGCTCGGGGATGGATTGGAGGTCCAGCTTCTGCGCCTCGTCGAGCCACTCGGGGCGGCGGCGCGGCCGGTCGTACGACGGCGCCTCGTCGGTGAGCGGAGCGATGGGCAGCTCCGCGACCGTCTTTCCGGCCGACTTCACCACCAGCTTGCGGGTGTCGGTGACGCGCCCGACCACCGCGTGCGCCAGGTCCCACTTGTCGCAGATCTCGAAGACCTCCCGCTCGCGCCCCTTCCTGGCGACGAGCAGCATGCGCTCCTGGGACTCGCTGAGCATGACCTCGTACGGAGTCATCCCGGTCTCGCGGCGCGGCACGGCGTCGACGTCGAGCTCCAACCCGCTTCCGGCGCGCGAGGCCATCTCCACCGAGCTGGAGGTGAGCCCGGCGGCGCCCATGTCCTGGATGCCCACCAGGCAGTCCGTCTTGAACAGCTCCAGGCACGCCTCGAGCAGGAGCTTCTCCAGGAACGGATCGCCGACCTGCACCGTGGGGCGCTTCGATTCGCTCTCCTGATCGAACTCGGCGGACGCCATCGTCGCGCCGTGGATCCCGTCCCGCCCGGTGCGCGCGCCGATGTAGATGACGGGATTTCCGACGCCCGACGCGGTCCCGCGGAAGATGCGGTTCGACTTGAGCAGCCCCAGCGTGAAGGCGTTCACCAGGCAGTTGCCGTCGTAGCTCTCGTCGAACGCCACCTCGCCGCCCACGGTCGGCACGCCGATGCAGTTCCCGTAGCCGGCGATGCCTGCCACCACGCCTTCGAGCAGGCGCGCCGTCTTCGGGTGCGACGGCTTGCCGAAACGCAGCGAGTTGAGCGAAGCGATGGGGCGGGCGCCCATGGTGAAGACGTCGCGGAGGATGCCGCCGACGCCCGTCGCCGCGCCCTGGTACGGCTCGATGTAGCTGGGGTGGTTGTGGCTCTCCATCTTGAACGCCACCGCCAGCCCGCCCCCGACATCCACCACGCCTGCGTTTTCACCGGGGCCCTGCAGGACGCGCGGACCCTTGGTCGGCAGGTGCTTGAGGAAGCGGCGCGACGACTTGTAGGAGCAGTGCTCCGACCACATCGCGGAGAAGATGCCGAGCTCCACCAGGTTTGGGTCCCGGCCCAGGTGGCCGACGATACGGCGGTATTCGTCTTCGGTCAGGCCATGCTGCCGGACGATCTCGGGATTGATTCGCGCGTCCATGGGGCCGCGCACTCTAGCAAACGGCGCCTGCCGCCGCAGCCCGGCGTGCCCACTGTCCGACGCGCGCGCTTGCGGACCCGTTGGCAGACGGCCGCCCGCAGGGCAGCCTGAGTCGTGGAGGATCGGTTGACCGACCAATCCCAGCTGGACGCGGAGAGGCTGCGCCTCCTCGAAGCAGAGCGCAGGCAGCGGATCCTCTCCGAGATCTCGGCGCTCCTTCTCGACTACGTGGGCGGGGACGAGGACGAGCCCCTCCAGCGCATCGTCGGAAAGGTGGTCCAGGGGACGGGCGACTGGTGCGCGTTCTCGCTGGTGGGACCGGACGGGCTGCTGCGGCAATCCGCCGCCTACCACCCCGATCCGCGGCAGCGCGACCTCGCGGAGAAGCTGAACCGCGTCCAGCAGCCGCGGCGGTGGGACGCGGGCCCACCCGAGAGGAACGTGCTCGTGCAGAAGCGCCCGCTGGTGTTCGAAGAGATCACCGACGAGATGCTGCGCGCGGGGGTTACGGGCGAGGAGCAATACCGGTTGCTCAAGGACATTGGCATTGCCTCGGCGATCGTGGCCCCCTTGATGAACGGGCCCGAGCCCCTCGGAACGGTGATGCTCGCCTCGGCGGGGGCGGGCGGGCGGAGGTACTCGCAGAACGACGTCGATTTCGCGATTGCGCTCGCCGACCGCGCATCGCTCGCGGTGCGAAACGCCCGGCTGGTCCGCGAGCTGGCCGCCGAACGCGATCGGCAACGGCTCGCCCGGCAGGAGGCCGAGTGGCGCGCCGCCGAGCTGCTCGCCATGTTCGAGGCGGACCCCAACGGCCTCGCGCTCTTCGATCAGCACGGCCGCGTCCGTTACGTGAGCCCGCGGCTGGCGGAGATGTTCGACTGGATGCCGGTGCGCGGCTTCGTCGGCAAGCATTACGAGGAGCTGTTCGGACACGACGGCCGCGGCGACGGCCGCGTCGCCGACCTGGCCGCGCGCACCCGGGAGATCTTCTCGCGGCAAGATGAGCGGTCGTTCGACGAGTTCGAGGTCCCCCGCTCGAATCGGTGGCTCACGCGCACCAGCGTGCCGGTGCGCGGTCCGCGCGGCGAGTACCTGGGCCGTCTCTTCGTCTACGTGGACGTCACTCCCCAGAAGACGCTCGAGACGCAGCGGTCCGAGTTCCTCACCGTCGCGGCGCACGAGCTGCGCACGCCGCTCACACCGCTCTCGATGTACCTGCAGAACATCGAGAAGCGCCTCTCGCGCGGGACGTCGATCCACCCCGAGCTGGCGAGCAAGGCGAGGCGCCAGGTGACGCGGCTCACGAGGCTGGTCGAGGACCTGCTCGACGTCTCCCGGATCGAGTCGGGCCGGCTGGAGATCCATCGCGATCCGGTCGAGCTCGGGGACCTGGTCGGCGAGGTGGTGGCTGATTTCCGCTCGGGCACCCAAGGTCACGAGATCACCCTCGTCCGGCCGCCGGACCACACGGTGGTGCTGGGCGACGAGCAGCGCCTGGAGCAGGTGCTGGTGAACCTGCTGCAGAACGCGATCAAGTACAGCCCGGACGGCGGCCGGATCGTGGTGACCGTCGGCCAGGAAGGCGGCGAGGCGATCGTGTCCGTCGCCGACCAGGGCATCGGCGTGCCCGCCGAGGAGCAGGCGAAGTTGTTCCAGCGGTTCTTCCGCGCCCGGAACGCAGCCACGCGGCATTTCGGCGGCCTGGGCATCGGCCTCTTCGTCAGCCACGAGATCGTCCAGCACCACGGCGGGCGCTTCCTGGTGGCGAGCGAGAGCGGCAAGGGCGCGGTGTTCAGCTTCACCTTGCCCCTCGCGCCGGCCCACCCGGCGCCGGACCAGGGGCACGCTCCGGTGCAAGCCTGATACGCTCTCGAGGATGGCGCGCAAGATGACGCGCAAGGGCCCGCGCCCGCTGTTGGCCGTGCTCTCGCGCAAGAAGACGCTCTACTCGACCCGCCGTCTGGTCGAGTCGGCGCGTGCGCGCCGTCTGCGGACGCGGGTCCTGGACGTGCTCGCCTGCAACCTGGTGCTGGAGCGCGGCCGCCCGCGCGTGTTCCTCGCGGGAGAGGAGCTGCGCGACGTGGCGGTCGCCGTCCCCCGGATCGGCGCTTCGGTCACCGCGGTAGGGCTGGCCGTGGTGCGCCAGCTCGAGGCACAGGGGGTGCCGGTGGTGAACGGCGCAGCGGGGATCGCGAACAGCCGGGACAAGCTGCGCGCGCTGCAGCTCCTGGCGGCGGCCGGCGTCGACATGCCCCGCACGGTGCTCGCGCGCGGCGGCGGAGACATCAAGGAGCTGGTCGCGCACGTGGGAGGGCTGCCCGCGATCTTGAAGCTCATCCAGGGCACGCAAGGAGTCGGCGTGATGATCGCCCACAGCGAGGCGGAGGTGGAGAGCATCCTCTCGACCCTGTGGGACCTGGGCCAGGAGATCCTGCTGCAGGAGTTCATCGCCGAGTCGCGCGGCCGCGACGTGCGCGCCCTGGTGGTCGGCGACAGGGTGGTCGGGGCGATGCGGCGCGAGGCGCGATCGGGCGAATTCCGCAGCAACCTCCACCGCGGCGGCGAGGGCAGCCCGCTGGATCTGTCCCCAGAGTACGCCCGGGCGGCGGTCCGCGCCGCGCGCGTGCTGGGGCTCGACGTGGCGGGGGTGGACCTCCTCGAGGCCGAAGCAGGTCCCAAGGTGATGGAGGTCAACTCTTCTCCGGGATTCGAGGGGCTCGAGCGAGCGACCGGGCTGGACATTGCGGGTGCCATCGTGGATCACGCGGTGCGCCTGACCGGCCGGGTGAGCCGCGCCGCTGGGGCCTGAAAGATTCGCCCCCTGGTCGCTCGGCAGCCTGGCCGACGGTTCTGTACGTCTCGCTCCCACTTCCGGCGCGGCCCTGCGCGCCGACACGCAAATCGCTTGCAGCAGGCCGGCTTCTTTGGCGAGACTGGATGCATGGCGATCCGCATCGGCCGGGACCTCGCCTTCCGGTCCCGCCTGCAGGACAGCAGCGCCCCCGCCCAGGTCGAGCTGGTGCTCTTCCACGACGTCCTCTGCTCGTGGTGCTATCTGGCCGACGCGCGCCTGGAGGTGCTCCGCGAGGAGTACGGGCCCGCGGTGCGCTGGAGCTTCAAGCCGTACGCGCTGCGGCCGGAGAACCAGCTGCCCGACAGGAAGCAGCGCACGCTGCTCGCCCGCCACTTCCGCCGGATCGCGAAAGAGCGCGAGGGCAAGGGCGTGAAGGCAGACCTGTGGACGGGCGACGATCCGCCTTCTTCCAGCCTGCCGCCGCTGGTCGCGCTGGAGGCGGCGCTCCCCCAAGGCTACGAGAGCCAGCACGAGCTGCTGCTCCGGATGCGCCGCGCGGCGTTCCAGGACGGCATCAACGTGGCCCGCCGGGACGTGCAGCTCGAGCTGGCGGCGGGCGCCGGGCTCGACGTGTCGCGCTTCCTCGAGCGCCTCGACCATCCCGACACCGAGCAGTCGGTCGCCGGCGCGGGCGAGGAGGCGGAGGCGCTCGGGATCAAGGGCGTGCCGGCGCTGGTGATCGGCGGCGAGTGGCTCATGCAAGGCTGCCGCGACCTCTCGGAGTACCGGCAGGTGATCGACAAGTTCCTCCGCGAGCGTGCAAGCCCGGCGCACTTGCGCATGATTCATTAGGCCGTGCCCGCTGGCGCGGTGGGCCGAGCGATGGCCCTGGGGGCTGGGCGCGGATATGCTGCTCGGCTCAAATGGCACCCATTCTTGCCACGCTGATCATCGCGGCCGGGCTCGCCCTCTTCCTCTGGACGATCTCCTACCGCATCCGCCCGCTGCTCTTCTCCCGCAAAGAGGTGCGCTGGGACGATCCGCTCACGCGGACCGAGAAGCTCATCGAGTACGGCTTCGGGCAGAAGCGCATGCCCGCGAAACCGGAGCGCGCCGCGGGTATCGCGCACGTCTGGATCTTCGTCGCCTTCATCGTCGCCCAACTGGGCACTCTGACTTCCTTCGGCCTGGCGTACGATCCCGGTTTCCACCTGCCGTTCCTCGCGCACGAGACGCAGCTCGGGCAGGCGTACCTCTTCGCCAAGGACGTCATCGACATCCTGGGGACCCTCGGGTGCGCGGTCTTTCTCTACTTCCGCCTGGTCGCGAAGAAGGAGCGGATGACGCTCTCGTGGGAGGGCGTCTTCATCCTCTGCATGATCATCGGCGTCCTGTGGACGGACGTGCTCATCGACGCCGCCGCGCTGGCGAAGAGCGCGGGCGAGGTCCCCTGGTACCTGCCGGTGTCCGGCAAGGTCGCGCAGTGGTTCTTGTACGGGATGTCGCCGCACGCCGCTGCCAACGCGATGACCTTCGGCGTGCTGCTGCACATCGCGATCGTGATGTCGTTCCTCAACTTCCTCCCCATGGGGAAGCACTTCCACATCATCACCGGTCTGCCGACCGTCTACTTCCAGCGGCTCACGCCGATGGGGCAGCTCTCCAAGCTGGACCTCGAGAACGCCAGCAGCTTCGGAGTCTCCAAGCTCACCGACCTGTCCTGGAAGGAGATCCTCGACACGTACTCGTGCACCGAGTGCGGCCGCTGCCAGACGTATTGCCCGACCTACGACACGGGAAAGCCTCTCACGCACAAGGAAGTGAACCGCGCCATCCGGCATCACGCGCAGCAGGCTGCCGCGGCGATGCCGCTTCCGCTCCAGGCGCTCCTCTCGCGAATGAACCGCATCCCGGCGTCGCCCAACGGCCACGACGGCGCCACGGCCGGATCCAGCCTGCAGCTCCCGGCCGAGCTCGTCGAGAAGCTGCCGCCGCTGGTCTCGAACGACGCCGGCGTGCTGCCGGACGAGACCATCTGGGCCTGCACCACCTGCGGCTGGTGCGAGCAGGCGTGCCCGGTGTTCATCGAGCACCTGCCGCGGATCGTCGACATGCGCCGGCACCTGGTGCTGGTGGAGTCTCGCTTCCCCGAAGAAGCGGCGCGCGTCTTCAAGGGGATGGAGGGCCAGGGCAATCCGTGGGGGATGGGCT
>DATFUN010000040.1:0-11140 GCA_035260805.1 Myxococcales bacterium
GCGCTGGTGGTGGTCTGCGCCATGCTGGTCCTGACCGTGCGTCTCTACCAGCTGCAGATCCTGCGCGGCGACGAGTACAGCGCGCAGTCGGTGAGCAACTTCCGCAAGTCGCTCTTCGTCCCCGCCGACCGCGGCATGATCAAGGATCGCCAGGGGCGCATCCTGGTCGACAACCGCCCCTCGTTCGACGTCTTCCTCACCCCCGCGTTCTGCAAGGGCAAGGAGCGCGACGAGGTGATGGCCAAGCTCGCCACCTATCTGGAGATGACCCCCGAGGACGTCGAGCGCATGAAGCAGGACTACCAGCGCTCGTGGACCTCGAAGGACAAGCTGGAGAAGTTCAAGCCGTACCTGGTCGAGCTGGACATCCCGCGCGACCAGGTCGACGTGCTGGAGGCGCACCGCAGCGAGCTCTCCTGCGTGGACCTCATCCCCACTCCGCACCGCAACTACCGGGTCGGCGGCAGCCTCGGGCACGTGATCGGCTACATGAGCGAGGTCACGCCCGACGAGCTCGACGACAAGCCCGACGAGTTCCGGCGCGGCCAGACGATCGGGCGCCGCGGGCTCGAGCGCCGCTGGGAGCGGGAGCTGCGCGGCCAGGACGGGCGCGAGAACATCGCGGTGAACGCCCGCGGCCAGCACCTGGGCAAGGAGATGGACGAGCTGCTCATCCCGGAGAGCGAGCGCCTCATCGCCGCCGTCCCCGGCAACAACCTGGTGCTCTCGCTGGACGAGCGGCTGCAGGAAGCGGCCGACGCCGCCTTCCCCGGCCGCGCCGGCGCGGTGGTGGCCATGGAGGCGAAGACCGGGTTCATCCTCGCCATGGTCTCGCGGCCCTCGTTCGATCCCAACAAGATGTCCGGCCGCATCACCCGCGCCGAGCTGCTGAAATTGAACGAGGACACGCTCAAGCCGATGCTGAACCGGGTGATGAACGAGAACTACCACCCCGGGTCGACCTTCAAGGTGGTCACCTCGCTCGCCGGCCTGGAGGAGGGAGAGATCACACCGACCTCGACGCTGTTCTGCAACGGCGGCTACACGATGGGAAACCACCGCTGGCGGTGCGACAAGCCCAGCGGCCACGGCTCCCTGACGCTCCACTCCGCGCTGCAGATGTCGTGCGACGCGTTCTATTACGCGCTCGGCGACCGGGTGGGGCTCGACGCGATCAGCGACATGGCGCATCGCCTGGGCTACGGCCAGCCTACCGGGCTCGATCTGGGACGCGAGATCACCGGCATCATCCCCGATTCGAAGAGCATCAACCCGGCCACGGGCTCCGTGCGCTCCCATGCCATCAACGCGGCCATCGGCCAGGGAGAGATCAACGTCACGCCGCTGCAGCAGGCGGTCGCCTACGCGGCGATCGCGAACGGCGGCATGGTGTGGACGCCGCAGATCGTCCAGCGCATCGAGACACCGGAGGGGAAGGTGGTCCGCGAGTTCACCCCCCAGCCCGACGTCAACAACGGCCGCGCAGGGAAGCTGGACGTGAAGCCCCAGAACCTGGCCGCCGTCCGCGAGGCGCTCGTCGCCGTCGTCAACGAGCCCGGCGGCACCGCCTACCGCTCGCGCCTCGCCGACGTGCAGTTCGCGGGCAAGACCGGAACCGCGCAGGTGATGAAGCTCGGCCAGAAGCAGAAGCTCGACCCGGCCACGCAGGTGTACCTCTCCCGCGACCACGCCTGGTTCGCGGCCTTCGCGCCGGCCGACGATCCGGAGGTCGTCGTGGTGGTGCTGAACGAGCACGGCGGTTGGGGCGCCGATGCGGCGGCCCCGGCGGCGTCCAAGCTGGTGAAGGCCTATTTCGAGCTGAAGAAGAGGGACGCGGTGGCGATGAAGGCGGTGCAGTAGATGTCGGTGATGGCGGAGAAGAAGCTCGATCACCTGCACTGGCCGCTGGTGCTGTGCACCATCGTCATCTGCGCGCTGGGCGTGTGGAACCTGGCGAGCGCGACCAAGAACGCGGTCAACCCGATGTGGCTCGCGCAGTCGAAGTGGATGCTGCTCGGCCTGGTCGCGGTGGCCGCCTTCCTGTTCATCGACTACCGCTTCCTGGCGACCGCCGCCTGGCCGACGTACTTCGCCGCGCTGGCGCTGCTCGCGGGCGTCGCCTTCCGGGGCAAGAAGGTGCTGGGTGCGCGGCGCTGGCTGCAGGTGGGCCCCATGCAGGTGCAGCCGAGCGAGTTCGTCAAGCTGGCGCTCATCGTGCTGATGGCGCGCTACTTCTCCCGGGACGACGTGTCCGCGCGCAAGGGACAGTACGGGCTGTTCGATCTGTGGCGCCCGTTCCTCTTCGTCCTCATCCCGGTGGCGCTGGTGATGAAGCAGCCGGATCTGGGCACCGCGACGGTGACCTTCTTCATCGCGATGACCATGATCGTGTTCGCCAAGGTGCGCTGGCAGAGCCTGACCGCGCTGTTCGCCGGCGGCATCGCCGGCGCGCTGCTCGCCTGGGAGCGCTTGCTCAAGCCGTACCAGAAGAGCCGCATCGTCACCTTCCTCGACCCGCAGGCCTACGCGAAGGGGGCCGGCTACCACGCCATCCAGTCGGTGATCGCGGTGGGCAGCGGCCAGTGGAGCGGGAAGGGCTGGAGCGAAGGGACGCAGAACCAGCTCAGCTTCCTGCCCGAGCAGCACACCGACTTCATCTTCTCGGTGTGGGCCGAGGAGCACGGCTTCCTCGGCGGCGTGTTGCTCGTCTCGCTCTACGGATTTTTGGTGCTCACCGCGCTCGACGTGGCCGCGAACGCCCGCGACAAGTTCGGGAGCTTCCTCGCCATCGGCATCGCCGCGCTGTTCTTCTGGCACGCCTTCATCAACATCGGCATGGTGACCGGCATCCTGCCGGTGGTCGGCGTGCCGCTGCCGCTCTTCAGCTACGGCGGGTCGAGCGTGCTCGCCGACCTGCTCGGAGTGGGCATCCTGCTCAACGTGTCTCTGCGCAGGTTCATGTTCTAAGAGCCGCGCCCGTTCAAGTGGCGGGGAGCGCGTTCTTGACCACCGCTTCGAGCTTCGACTTGGGGACGGCGCCCACCACCTGCTCGGCGACCTGGCCGTTCTTGAACAGGATGAGGGTCGGGATGGACATGATCCCGTACTTCTGCGGGACGTTCTGGTGGGCGTCGATGTCCAGCTTCCCCACCTTGAGCTTCCCCTTGTACTGCCGGGCCAGCTCCTCGACGGCGGGGGCGATGGCGCGGCAGGGACCGCACCAGGCGGCCCAGAAGTCCACCAGGACCGGCGTGTCCGAGCCGAGGACCTCCGCCTGGAAGTTCTCGTCGGTGATGGTGAGGACGTCTGCGCTCGCCATGGTTTCCACGCTCCTTGTCAGCCGCCGAGGGCTGAATCTGCACGACTGACCGCCTGCGCGCAACCGCTTCCAGCGTGCCCCGCGACTCAGGGCAATTCGATTGCCGTCAGCCTCCTCCCGCTGGTATTCCTCGAAGGAGACGTCCGCTGTGAGATGCCGCCGGGCGCGGAGCGTTGCGCGATGGCCGATTACCTCTTCGTGCCGCAGAGCGTGCTCGACAAGTGGTCCGAGAAGGGCCGCGTCGAGGTGAAGGGGCACGTCCTCACGCTCCTGCGCGAGAAGAAATCGTTCCAGCTCACCAGCGCCGTCCGCTTCGTCAAGATGGAAGCGGGTGACGACGTGAAGGGTCTTTTACAGAGAGTCAAGACCCTCGACGCGCTCAAGCAGATGGGCGCCGAGCACTACCGCGAGTCGGTCATCCTGGGCGAGTCCGCCTACCAGGTGCAGCAAGGGTTCCTGGCCGACGCCAACGCGCTTCGCCGCGCGGCCGGGGTCTCGCAGCCTCCCGGGGACAAGAAGGCGGCCGGCGGGGAGAAACACCGGCAGGGGGAGAAGGAGGGCGAGCAGGACTTGCTGGCGCAGTTCCTCCTCGACAACCTCCAGTAGTCGCCGCCCCCTGCAGGCGGCGCTACGCTTTTCAGGGAGAGAACGTTATGGGAAGCATAGCGGCCATGGCGACCCTCCTGGTGCACATCGCGCTGCTCGCCTACGCGGCCGCGGCCGCGGCGTACCTGACCTGGCTGGTGCGGCCGCGCGACGGGCTGGTGTCCGCCGGGCGCGCGCTGCTCTTCTTGGGTCTCCTCCTGCACCTCGCCTCCTTCGCTGCCGCCGTCTCGCTCTCGCAGGACGAGGGCCTTGCACGCGCCGGATTCGGCTCCGACGCATGGAGGGGCGGGCAGCTCTTCAGCCTGCTCGCGGCGGCGACGGTCGCGGGATACCTGGCGCTCGACATGCGTTACCGGCTGCCGGTGGCGGGCGCTTTCGTCGCGCCGGTGACCGTGGCGGTGATGGTGCCGGCGCACCTCGTCCACGGCGGCACGCGGCCCATCGCCCCGGAGCTCACCCATTCGCTCGCGCTGGCGGCGCACGTCTTCTCCGCCGCGGCAGGCACCGCCGCGCTGGCGCTCGCCTTCGCGCTCTCGCTGCTGTACCTGACCAGCGAGAAGCAGCTCAAGTCGAAGCAGCCCGGCAGGCTCTTCGCGCGCCTGCCCTCGCTGGAGCTGATCGAGCGCGTGGGCTGGCAACTGTCGGTCTGGGGTTTCGTCTTCCTCTCCGTCGCCATCGCCACCGGCTCGCTCGTCTCGCACGAGGCGAGCGGTTCGGCGTTCCCGCTTGCGCCGAAGGAGGGATTCGCGGTGCTGGCCTGGGCGCTGTTGGCCGGCCTCATCCAGGCCAGGTTGGTCGCCGGATGGCGCGGCCGCCGGGTGGCGCTCCTGGTGGTGGCCGGCTTCCTGCTGCTCATCGGCACCTACGCCGGGCTCCTCGCGGCGCCGCAGCATGCCTCGTCCGCCGCGGCCGCGCTGATCGCGCCGGGGAGGGGGTGACGCGTGCCGGTCCTCCTCTGCGTCGGTCTCTCGCACAAGCAGGTGCCCATCGCCGTCCGCGAGCAGCTCGCCGTCGGCGCCGAGGACCTGCCCGGGCGGCTCCAGCGTTTGCGCGCGCTGGCCGGCGTGCGCGAGGCGATGCTCCTCTCCACCTGCAACCGGCTGGAGGTATTCGCGGTCGCCGACGCCCGCACTTGCGCGGACGATCTGCTCCGCGACCTGGGTCAGCTCGCCGCCCAGCATGCGCTGACGCGCTTCGAGGACGAGGCGCTGCTGCACCTCTTCCGCGTCACCGCCAGCCTCGATTCGATGGTGGTGGGCGAGGCGCAGATCCAGGGCCAGGTGAAGGAGGCCCATGCCCGGGCGCTGGAGGCGGGCGCCTGCGGCGCGGCCTTGTCTCGCGCGCTCTCCGCCGCGCTCTCGGCCGCCAAGCGCGTGCGCACCGAGACGGCGATCGCGCGCGGCGCCGTGTCCCTCTCCAGCGTCGCCGTGCAGATGGCCCACAAGGTGCTGGGCGATCTGTCCGGCAGGGCGGTGCTGCTGGTCGGCGCCGGCGAGATGGCGCAGCTCGCCGCGCGCGAGCTGCACGCGGGCGGCGCAGCGGAGCTCCTGGTCGCCAACCGGAGCGGCACGGCCGCGGAGGAGCTGGCCAGGCAGGTCGGGGGGATCGCGGTCGGCCTGGGCGAGCTGCCGTCTTTGCTGGAGCGGGCCGACGTGGTGCTCTGCTCGACGGCCGCGCAGCAGCCGATCGTCACCCGCGAGCTGGTGGGCCGGGCGCTCAAGGCGCGCCGGTACCGCCCTCTCTTCTTCATCGACCTGGCGCTCCCGCGGAACGTCGAGCCCGCCGCGAACCAGTTGGAGAACGTCTACGTGTACGACCTCGACGACCTGGAGCGGGTCGCCGCGCAGAACCGGGACCTGCGCCAGCAGGAAGTGGAGCGCGCCGAGGCCATCGTGCGGGAGGAGATCATCGCCTATGCGCGGGCCAAGCAGGAGCGGGCGGCCGTCCCGGTGCTGGCGCGCCTTCGGGCCCAGGCGCAAGCGCTGGCGGACGCGGAAGTGGAACGCACCCTTTCGCTGCTGGGCCCGCTCAGCGAAAGGCAGCAGAAGAGCGTCCGCTCCATGGCCGCGGCGATCGTGAACAAGCTCTTGCACCGGCCCACCGCGCGCCTGCGCGGCGAGCAAGGCGGTCCGCTGGCGGACGCGGCCGCCGAGCTGTTCGGGCTGCAGGACGCACCCGATCCCTCCGAGGGTGAGGCCGATCCCCGTCCTTCTTCCGAGCAGCCGCAACCCCCGGGCCGCATGCCGCACGGCGACCAGGCCGACGTCCTGTCCCTCACGGGGCGAAAGTGACCCCGCTGCGCATCGGGACCCGCAAGAGCCCGCTCGCGCTCTGGCAAGCGGAACGCGTCCGGGACCTGCTCGCCGGCCGCGGCGAGGACGCCGAGCTGGTCCGCATCACCACCACCGGGGACCGCATCGTCGACCGCCCGCTGGCGGAGGTGGGCGGGAAGGGCCTGTTCGTCAAGGAGCTGGAGGAGGCGCTGCGCGACGGCCGGGCCGACCTGGCCGTGCACAGCGCGAAGGACGTGCCGTTCGCGTTGCCCGAGGGCCTCGGGCTCTGCGCGTTCCCCCAGCGCGAGGATCCGCGCGACGCGCTGGTCGCGCCGGTGGCTCGCACCTGGGACCGCCTGCCGAAGGGCGCCCGGGTCGGGACCAGCTCGCTCCGCCGCGCCGTCCAGCTCCTCGCTCTCCGTCCCGACCTGGTCATCGTCCCGGTGCGAGGGAACGTCCAGACGCGCCTCTCCAGGACGGTGCCCGGGCTCTCGGGAGGGGTGCAGCGCGAACCGGCGGCCGGCGATCCGCAGGGTCCACTGGACGCCGTGGTCCTCGCGCTGGCCGGGTTGCGCAGGCTGGGCCTCGAGAAGCACGTCACCGAGGTCCTCCCCGTCGAGGTGTCCCTTCCGGCGGCGGGCCAGGGGGCGCTGGCCATCGAGGCGCTCGAAGGAAGCCGCGGATGGACGGCGGCGGTGGCGCTCGACGATCCGGAGATCGCCGCCGCGGTGCGCGCCGAGCGGGCTTTGCTGGCGAGGCTGGCCGGCGGCTGCACCATCCCGCTCGCCGCGTACGCGGTGCGGGACGGCAGGGCGCTCCATCTGCGCGCCGCGCTGGGCGGGCCCGACCCGCGCGGAGGGGTGCGGGTGCTCCACGCGGAGGCGCGCGGCGAGCAGCCAGAGGAGCTCGGCGCGCAGGTCGCGGCGAAGCTGCTCGACGCCGGCGCGGGCCCGCTGCTCGAGGCGTCCCGTGCGCAGGCGGGCGGTCTCCCCGCGCCCAGGCGATGAGCGCGCTCGCGGGAAAGCGCGTTCTGGTCACGCGCGCCGCGGAGGACCAAGCGGAGCTGGCGACGCTGCTCGCCGCGCGGGGCGCCCGCCCGGTCGCGCTGCCCTGCATCGCCTTCTCCGACCCTGCCGATCCGGCGCCCCTCGAAGACGCCCTGCGGCTGCTCCGCTCGGGTCCCGCGCCCGATTTCCTCGTGCTCGCCTCGGCCCACGCCGCCGATCGGTTCCTGGCCCGGGTCGACCCGGCCTCGCTCCGGGGCGTCCGCATCGCGGCGGCCGGATCAGGCACTGCCCGGCGCATCGCCGAACGCGGCCTTCCGGCGCTCGCGCCGGCCGAGGGAGTCGGCGCGGAGGCCCTGGTCGAGATGCTCGCGCCGCTGGTCGCCGGCAAGGACGTGCTGCTGCCGCGGGCAGAGGGGGGCAACCCTGCTCTTGCGGCTGGCCTGGAGCGGGCGGGAGCGCGGGTCCGCGCCCCGGTGCTCTACCGGACCGTGCCGGCGGCGGCGGCCCCTCCCGAGGCAGCGCGCCTGCTGCGAGGCGGCGGCATCCAAGCCATCGCCTTCGCGAGCGGGAGCGCGGCGCGCGGCTTCGCTGCGCTGTTCGGCGCCGAGGCCCCTGCGCTCGCCGGCCGCGCGCGGGTCGCTTGCATGGGCAATACCTGCGCCGCGGACGCACGGGCTGCCGGCCTGCGGGTCGATGCGGTCGCGGCTGGCGGGCTCCCCGACCTGGTCGATGCCCTGGACTCGGCGCTGTCCAAAGCCGGACCACCGGCACGCGGCTAGCCGTGGCCAGGCGGCCGGCCGCGCGTTAGGTTCGTTCACCGTGAACGAAAAGCCCTCCATCCTGGTGGTCGAGGACGACGACGACTGCCGGACAGTCCTGGCCGATCTGCTGGAGATGTCCGGGTATTCGGTGCTGTCCTGCGGCGAGGCACACCGCGCCGTGGAAATGGTCCGGGAGCACCGGCCGGCGCTGGTACTGGTGGACTTCATGATGCCCGACGCGGACGGCGGTTGGCTGGTCCGCTCGCTGCGCGCCGAGGGAGGTCAGGTGGCCGAGGTGCCGGTGGTGCTCACCACCGGGTCCAGCGCCGGCCGCGAGATCGCCGCGTCGCTCGGAGTCCGCTCGCTCGAGAAGCCGTTCGACATGAACCGCCTGCTCGAGCTGGTGCGGACCCTGGCGCCCACTTCGTCCTGAGGGCCTCGCTTGAAGCGCGCCATCGGGCTCGAGGCGATCATCGACTACAAGCTGTTCAAGGCCGCCGTGGAGGTGCTGGCCGGGATCCTCCTCGTGGTCCTGCTGTTGCGCGGCACCGAGGCCGGAGCAGCCAGCCTGGCGCAGATGCTGATCGACCACGTCTCGCGCGGGTGGGCGCTGCGGGCGGCCACCGCGATCGTCCTGACCGGCACCACCGGACACGTGAAGATGGCGCTGGCGGGCGCCTTCGCCGACGCGGCGCTCTCCGCGGTGGAGGGATTCGCGCTGCGCGCCGGCCGCTGGTGGGCGCCTTGGCTGGTGGTGATCGCCACCGGGGCGCTCTTGCCCTGGGAGCTCGTCGCGGCCGTCCGCAAGCCCGGGTGGCTGCGCATCGGCATCCTGGCGGCGAACGCGGCGGTGGTCGCCTACCTCCTGGTCGCCGTCGTCCGGACGCAACGCGACCGTGGGATCGAGCGCCGGCCCTGACGGCGCGCTACGCTTCTCGGGTCGGCGCCGTTATGAATTGCGCGCGAGGAGTGAGCGCATGGGCCAGGAAGCAGGCATCACCGAGACGGAGGTTCAGCTGCGCGGCGCCGACGGCGCGGCGGTCCCTTGCTACGTGGCGGAGCCGGCCGGGGTTCCGCATGCCGCCGGAGTGGTCATCGCGCCGGAGATCTTCGGCCTGTCCGCCTGGATCCGCTCCTGCGCTCGCCGCCTGGCGGAGTTCGGGTTCCGGGCGGCGGCCGTGGAGATATTTGCGCGCGACCCGCTGCCGGATCCCGAGCGCACGCCCATGCCCGTCCTGATGGAGCGGATGCAGCGGCTGAGCTGGCTCTCCGCGCTCGACGATCTCCGCGCGGGCGCTGCCCACCTGCGCGAGCGCGGGGCGGAGAAGACCGGCTGCATCGGGTTCTGCATGGGCGGCACGCTTGCGCTCCTGTACTCGGCCGACCCGATCGACGCGGTGGTGGACTGCTACGGCCGCCTCCGCCATCCCGCCGATCCTCTCTCCGCTGTGCGGCGCGGCCGCTGCCCCGTGCTCGGCATCTACGGCGCGCGCGACACCACCATCCCGCTTTCCGACGTCGAGGAGCTGCGCCGCGCGCTCGCCCACCGCCCCGGCAGCGAGGTGCACGTCTTCGATGCCGGGCACGCCTTCTTGAACGATCACCGGCCGCAGCACCACGATTCGCAGGAGGCCGCGCTGGCCTGGGCGAAGATCGAGGGCTTCCTGCTGCGGAACCTCGGCTGAAGCTACGCGCCGGCCCGATACAGGGCGTAAATGCTGGCCCAGCCGATCGCGAGCAGGACGAAGAACACGAGGAGCGCCAGCCGCTCGAACCACGCCTGCGCGCTCTTGCTCACCGCGATCCCCCAGCCCATGGTGGCGAACGACCACAGCCCGTTGGCCAGGTGATAGGCGATGGCGAGGATGCCCAGGACGTAGACGATCAGCGTCGGCGTGTGGTGGTGCATCTCGCGCGCGATGTCGGAGAACGGCTCGGGCCGGCCCACCACGAACCGCGGCTCGATCCAGGCGAGCCACAGGTGCGCGCCGAGGAACGCGAGCAGGCCGATCGCCGAGGCGCGCTGCAGCCAGTAACGCAGATTGGACACGTTCCGGACGGTGCTGCTGCGGGTCTTCCCCAGCCGGAAAAGGCCCCACCCCACGTGCCAGACCAGCGGCACCATCACCACGGTGAAGGTCAGCGCCGCGGTCGCCGGATTGGCGTGCGCGGTGACGGACTCCTCCCAGGTGCGCGCCCCGCTGAACGCCGCCAGCTGGTTCCACAGGTGGTTCGCGGTCCAGATCCCGAGCGGGAAGAAGGCCAGGAACGAGCCCATCCGGGCAAGCAGGAAGTTCCGCGCGATGGTGCGCTCGGAAGGCGCGACGGCGCGGTCGGGTTGGTCGGTGGTGAGCGGGAGCGCCATCCGGCGCCTCCTTAGCACAACTCCGGAAGGCCCCGGGCCGGAAAACGAGCCGTGGCACCGCCCTCAAGGAAGCTGCGCTTGCTCCGCGCCGGTGCAGTAGGTCGCCTTGAACTTGCCGACGTATTCGCGAGGATTTCCACCCGGGTCGGAGATCACCACATCGAAGTTTCCGTTCGCCTCGCCGCCCGGGCCGACGTTGAACTGCGAGAGGCCGATGTTCGCGCCCCGGAAGACGACGCCAAGGAGCCGAACCACGTGCGCATTGCCGGTGGCGGGACCGAAGCCCACCAGCACTTCGTTGTTCACCGTGGAGCCGGGATGCGCCGGATCGGTTTGCCCGACGAAGAAGGTGCCGATGTTGCCCGGCGGAACCCAGACCAGCACGGCGGTGAAGTTCTCGATCGGGTTCTGGAAGTAGTCGTGGTGCGCCGTTACCTTGGTGCAGAGGTCGGGGACGTCGCTCATCGCGATCACCCATTGGGGGTGCGATCCGCTGGCGTCCGTGAAGGTGGCCTGGGTCGAGATCGAGCTGCGCACCGGTGAGATGGTTGCGGGTGCAAAGCCGGACAGGACGGTGTTCTCCTCGCTCCCGCAGCCGGTCACCGCAGCGAACGAGGCGAGGAGGAGGGCTTTGGTGCGCATCGGCGCGAACCCTAGCACGCGGCGCCCGGCGGGAGTTTGCGGTTGCGCGCCGCGGCCCGCGCCGGTACAGCACCGGACATGCCGTGGCGCCAGATCGCGGGACAGGATCGCGCGGTGCGCCTCCTCCGCTCGGCCCTGGAGCGGGGGCAGCCGCACCATGCGTACTT
>DATFUN010000041.1:0-2258 GCA_035260805.1 Myxococcales bacterium
GATGGCCAAGCCGCGCCTGCTGCTGCTGGACGAGCCGTCCCTGGGCCTGGCCCCCCTGCTGGTCAAGGAGATCTTCGCGATCATCCAGAAGATCAACCGCGAGCGCGGCACCACGTTCCTGCTCGTCGAGCAGAACGCCCAGATCGCGCTCGGCATCTCGGACTACGGCTACATCATGGAGAACGGCCGGATCGTCTTCGAGGGGCCGGCCGACAAGCTACGGGGCAACGACGACGTGCGGGAGTTCTACCTCGGGCTCAGCGCGGCGGGGCGGCGGAAGAGCTTCCGGGAGGTGAAGTTCTACAAGCGCCGGAAGCGCTGGGCCTTCTAGTCCAGCCAGTCTTCCTCTTTGAGCTTCCGCGGCAGGTAGGTCTTGGTCAGGTAGCGGAAGTCCTTGTTGGCCAGCGCGTCGAGCTCGTACTTGAGCCCCGACGCGAGCATCCGCTTGATCTCGTCCTGCCAGGGCTTCTTCTGCAGCCACCGGTACTTGAGCAGCTCCTTGGCGCGGCCGATGTCCTTGTCGTTGAGCTTGATGCCCACGTTGCGGGGGAGCCCGTAGCGGTCGGGGTCGGCGCTGGAGAGCCCGATGAACTTGGCCTTGGGAATGGCCATCCGCTCGCTCTCGAAGGCGAGGTTGATCGAGCCCTGCTTGACGACCGAGTAGATGTAGTAGCCCCAGGGGTCGTTGTCCACGAGGACGTAGACCGGGATCTTGTACTCCTCGTGCAGGCGCCGCGCGAGGCGGCGGACCCCGCGGGGCGGCTGGCCGTTGCCGGTGAGGAGCACGCAGTTGTAGCGGCGCCAGAACTTGTCTTCCGACAGGCGGTTCCACTGGGTGCCCTTCTCGACGAGCAGGACGAAGTCGGCGGTACAGCGGCGGATCTCGATGAAGTCGGGCTCCACGATGGACGGCACCGAGTAGCCGCCCTTGCCCAGGCGCGCGCAGTCCACCCGGTCGCCGTCGTCGCCGAAGACGACCGGCCCCACGATGCTGCCCGCGTTCTCCGCGCGCACGTGGAGCTCCTCGCGCAGCGCGGCGAGCGAGACCTCGAGGTCCTCGATCAGCGGATCGGATTCGTTCTGGTTGTCGAACGTGTTCTCGTTCGAGCCCTTCATGGTGTGCTTGGTGCGGTAGTAGATCTCCCGCAGCGAGGTCGTGAGGTCGGCCCGCTGCAGCTCGGAGAGCGCGTCGGCCACCAGGACCGTCTGCATGAACTTCTTCGCCATGCCCACGTTGAAGAACGTGCGCTCCTGCTTCCGCTTGCCCATCTCGATGATGCCGCGCTTCTCGTTGAAGTTGACGTTGGCGAGGCTGCGCACCGGGATGAACAGCGTGGGGTCCTTGGCGCGGTCGGCCGCGGTGATCACCGCGTCCGCCACGCTGATGAGCTTCTTCTCGACCACGCCGGCCGCCGGGGTCTTTTTCGCCTTTGCTTTCGCCATGGCTCGGTCTACCTCTTCCCGCGTTTCGGTGCCTTCGCCTTGGGTTTCGCCGCCTTGGGAGCCCGGACCGGGCGCGCCGGCTTGACCGAACGGGCCGCCTTGGCCGGGCGAGAGGGCTTACCCTTGGCCTTCCCGCGCGCGGCCGCTTTCCCCTGCGCGGGCACGGGCTTGGCCTTCCCCGGCCGGGGCTCCTCCACCGCCGGGGCCGGCGCGGCGGGCTCGAGCTCCGGGAGCGCCGGCGCGTCTCCTTCAGGGCCGTCAGGAGTGACGACGATCGAGTGGGGGAGGCCTTCGGGGCCGTTGTCGCGGCCCAGGATCGCGTCGGTGCGGGTGCCCCCGGTCCGCTTGAGCGCGATCTTCTGGAGCTGCGCCTTGAGCTTCTCCTTGGGCAGCTTGCCGCCCTTCAGCCGGCCGCAGGCCTCGACGACCTCCTCGATGTACAGCTCGAAGATGTTGCGCCGGCGGAACTCGCTCTTGGCCCGCTCGCGGCGACGCAGGAACATGCCGAGCCGGCGCCCGCACTCCTGCAGCGCGAGCTTGATCTCCTTTCGGATCTCGTCGTAGTCGGCGATCGCTTCCTTCGACTCGCTCGTGAACGGGACCCAGACCGAGCCCATGTGGACGAAAATCACCATGGGGCCGGCGGGGAGCGCGCCGCGGGACTGGGCCACCCCGTAGTTGCGCCAGGCGGTCTCGAGCGCGGCCTTGAACGTCGCGCAGGCCGACTGCTGGTAGAGCAGCGGGACGCGATTGGCGTACCGGATGACGCGGGCCAGCTCGTTGTCGTCGTCCCGCTCCTCGCCCTCCGCGAGAGG
>DATFUN010000042.1:0-3594 GCA_035260805.1 Myxococcales bacterium
TGGTACGTGCTCGTCCCCGTGGCCGCGTTCGCTGCCGGCATGGCAGGCGGGGCCGGCACCGAGCCGAGCGCGTTCCTCTTCCTGGCTGCCGCGTTCGCCGTCGCCCTGGTCAACCCGGGAAAGAGCCCGGCGCTGGATGCCCTCCGCGCCTCGCTGGAGCAGGGTGCGCGCGGCGCGATCGGAGTGGCGCTGGCCACGGCCGTGGTCGGATTCGTGGTCGGCGCAGCTTCCCTGACCAGCCTGGGGCTGAACCTGGGCAGCGCCATCGTGAAGTTCGCCGGCGGGAACCTGCTCCTCGCGCTCTTCCTCACCATGGTGACGAGCATCCTGATCGGCACCGGCATTCCCACCACGCCCACCTACATCATCGTCGCGCTGGTCTCCGCGCCGGCGCTGATCAGCATGAACGTTCCGCCGCTCGCGGCCCACCTCTTCGTCTTCTATTACGGCGCGCTGGCGGACGTGACTCCGCCGACCGCGCTCAGCTCGTACACGGCCGCCGGCATCGCGGGCGCCGACCCGCAGCGGACCACCTGGATCGCCTGGAAGCTCGCAATGGCGGGCTTCATCATCCCCTACTACTTCACCACCAATCCGGTGCTGCTGCTGAACGTCGTGCCGGTCACGGCGCTCGGGCTCGCGCAGGCGGTGGCCAGCGCCGTCATCGGAACCGTCGCGCTCGCGATGTCGCTCCAGGGATGGGTGCTGCGCGCCGCCGGATGGGTGGAGCGGGCCGTGCTGCTGGTGGCGGCGCTTTTGCTCATCGCGCCGGGTGCAGTGAACGACCTGGTCGGGTTTGGCTTGCTCGCGGGCGTGATCCTGTATCAGAAGATGTCCAGCGCCGTGCGGGAGAAGCCGTCGGCAAAAGCGACGTAGGTCGAGGAGGAAGGGATGCCGGTGGCAGGCAAAGCTGGGGAGAGCGGCAGAAGTACGGATCGGCCCAGGCTCTCGGGGGTGTTGGCGCCCGTCTTGACGCCGTTCCGCTCCGATCTCTCGCCGGACGCCGCGCGCTTCACCCGCCACTGCCGCTGGCTCTTGTCGCAGGGTTGCGCGGGGCTGGCCGTATTTGGCACCACCAGCGAGGCCAACTCGCTCTCCGTGGACGAGCGCGAGGCGCTGCTCGAGGAGCTCCTCCGCGCCGGTATCGATCCCGCCCGGCTGCTGCCCGGCACGGGCTGCTGCGCCCTGACCGATACCGTGCGCCTCACGCGGGCCGCGGTCCGCGCCGGTTGCGCGGGAGTCCTCATGCTCCCGCCGTTCTATTACAAGGGGGTCAGCGACGACGGGCTCTTCCGGAGCTTCGCGGAAGTCATCGAGCGCGTCGGCGACGCGCGCCTGCGCGTGTACCTGTACCACATCCCGCCCGTGGCCCAGGTCGGGTTCAGCGTGAAGCTGGTCGAGCGCCTGGTGAGCGCGTACCCGCGCAGCGTCGTGGGCATGAAGGACAGCTCCGGGGACTGGAACAACACCAAGGCGATGCTCGATGCGTTTGCGCAGTCCGGGTTCGACGTGTTCGCCGGGAGCGAGCGCTTCCTCCTGGCAAACTTGCGCCACGGCGGCGCCGGCTGCATCACCGCGACCGGAAACGTGAATGCGGCGGCCATCGACCGGCTGTTCCGCGAGTGGCGTACGCCCGGCGCCGAGCAGCTCCAGGAAGAGCTGAACGGCGTGCGCGGAGCGTTCGAGAAGCATCCGGTGATCCCGGCGCTGAAGGCAATCGTGGCGCACTACACGGGAGACGCCGCCTGGCGCGCGACGCGACCGCCGCTGGTCGAGCTTCCCGCGCCCCAGGCCGAGGCGCTCCTGGGCGACCTGCGGCGCCTCCGGTTCGAGATGCCCGGCGTGTCAGCCTGACCGCAATTTTCGCAAGGTCACGCAGCCGCCGAGCGGTTACGATGCCCGCCATGCATCCGAGCAGCCCGCAGGCCCGCGAAATGGCCGACGAGTCGATGGTGCGCAACCTTTCGGCGCAAGCCGAGGCGATCTGGCCGCAAGAGGAGCCGATCTTCGCCCGCCATGCGCCTCGCGACGCGGCCCGCGTGCTCGACGTCGGCTGCGGCACCGGGGAAATCGTCGCCCGCCTGGCGGCGCGCTTCCCGCGAACGTCGCTGGTCGGCGTCGATCTGGAGGAATCGCACCTGCAGCGGGCGCGCGACCGCTGCGCCGCCTTCGGGTCGCGCGTCCGCTTCCAGCGCGAGGATGCGCTCGCGCTCTCCTTCGGCGATGCGGAGTTCGACCTGACCGTCTGCCGGCACATGCTGCAAGCCGTGCCCGACGCCCGGCGCGCGGTCGCGGAGATGGTGCGGGTCACCCGGGCCGGCGGGCGGCTGCACCTCATCGCCGAGGATTACGGGATGCTCTGGTGCCATCCGACCCCGCTCGACTCGGACGGCTTCTGGCAGCGCATTCCCAACCTGTACGGCCCGGCGATCGGCTGCGACCTCCACATCGGCCGGAAGACGTTCACGCTGCTCACCGACCTGGGCCTTCGCGACATCGCGGTCGACTACGTCGTCGTGGACACGCTGCGCGTCGAGCGCGACACGTTCGCGCGCATCTGGGAGGCCTGGCGCGACGGGTACACCGACCCCATCGTGCAGCACACCGGCGTGCCCCGATCCGAGGTCGAGCAGCGGTTTCGCGAGATGATCGCCTGCGCGCGCGATCCGCGCGGGTACGCGCTGTGGCAGGTGCCGGTGTGGACCGCGCGGAAGGGATGACGTCGGCTCGGTACGACCGCGCGACCGGCGGTCTCAGACTCGATATCCGCGCACGATCCCGGCGATGCGCTGCGAGACCTCGTTGAGCGCGCTCACCGACTCCTCCGAGGTCTCGAGCACCTTCTCGATCTCCGACATGCGGCCCGACAGCTCGCGCACGGTGGAGAAGAGCTGGTCGATGCCCGCGTCCTGCTGCGACACCGCGGCCGCGATCTGCCTTACCGCGGCCGCGCTCTCGCGGGCGATGGAGGAGAGCTCGCGCAGGCTGTCGCCCGAGCCGCGCACGCGGTTGATGCCGGCATGGCGTGGTGGTGCGCCGTGTTCCAGTACCCGAGCGGCGTGTGGAAGCGCCCCGCGCTGACCCGGAACCATTTGCGCGGCTCGTAGTTGAGCTGCAGGCGCTCGAGGTCGAAGCCCCATTCGCCCGACGGCCGGCCCTCGAAGACCGCCTCGCTGAGCACAGAGAATTCCTTGCTCAGGTGCGCGTGGGCCATGGTGTCGAAGGCGCCCAGCGCAAACGTGGAGCGCTCCGGCCGATCGCCGAAGCGCTTGCTGAAGTCGAAGTTGCCGGCGAAGTGCAGCTCGAACGAACCGACATCCATGTGCTGCGCAGACGCGCCGAACGACAAGGCGAGCAGCAGCAGCCCGATTCTCCGTGTCATCAACGTTTCCTCCCCCTTGAAATCGATTATGGGGAAACGCGACGCGCTGTCGAAAGAACGGCGCGCCCTCGCGTGGGAGCGCGGACGTCCGTCGGGTGCGAGAGGGAAAGGAAACCGGAGAGCGATGTGCGCAGGCCGACGCTTCCTTGCCTACTCCTTTCCCGAAGGCGGCTCCTTCTTCGCGGCGCGCCTCGTGGAGGCGGGGCCATCGC
>DATFUN010000043.1:0-6693 GCA_035260805.1 Myxococcales bacterium
CTCCCTGGCGATGGAGATTCCGAGCACTCCGCGGACGACGTAGCCCAATGGACCCGCGAGCTGCCGGCGCGCTTCCACGATGTCGGGGAGCGTGCTGCGAAAGAAGCGAGCGACATTGAACGCGATGAGAAACCAGACCAGAGCGGACCCGAACAAGCGTCCCGCGAGGGGATCGCCGAACCGCCGCACGCAAAACCCGGTCGCGGCCAGCAGAGCGAGCTGCGAGACGGTCAGCAACAGGCCGGTCACCAGGCGATCCCGCACCAGACTCCTGATGTACGCGCGGACGAAATCCCGCGCGTACGCCCGGGCGCTCCATCCGCCGGCGACGAGCACGACCAGACGGGACAGCAACGCGAACATGTCCTCCACTCTACTGCACGCAGCGCGGGAGCCGGACCGTGGTCATGGATGCGAGCATGTCGGCCAACGTGCGCCGGCGGGCCCGCGCTATTCCACGCGCAGGGAGACCGCGGGATCGACCCGGGTCGCACGCCGGGCCGGTACCCAGCTCGCAAGAGCGGCCGCGCCGATCAGGACGGCCGCGGTGGTGGCGAGCGTCAGCGGATCGGTGGTGCTCACCTGGTACACGAGCGACGCCAGCACGCGCGTTCCGGCGAGCGCCCCCATCACGCCAAGCCCCACGCCGGCGAGCGCCAGCCGCATGCCGCCGCCCACCACCATCCGAAGGACCAGCGACGAATCCGCGCCCAGCGCCATCCGGATCCCGATCTCCCGCGCCCGCTGCGCCACCGAGTACGCGGTCACGCCGTAGATGCCGAGCGCCGCGAGCGCCAGCGCCAGGGCCGCGAAGACGGTCAGCAGCGTCATCTGGAACCGCTGTTCGGTGACCGATTCGTTCACGATCTGCGACAGCGGCCGCGCCGCCGAGAGCGGCAGGTCTGGATCCAGCGCCGCGACGTCCGCCCGCAGCGCTGGCAGGAGCGACAACGGATCGCCACTCGCCGCCCGCATCGCGACCCGTAGCCCCGGGACCGCGTACTGCATCAACGGCACGACAATCAGCGGCGCGGGGGCGCGATCGAGGCCCTTGGTACGGACGTCGCCGATCACCCCGGCGATCTTCCACGGATCGTTGCCGGGACCGAGCACCTCGCTGATGCGCCGGCCGAGCGGCTCGCCCTGCGGAATCAGCCGGCGCACGAACGCCTCGTTGACCAGCACCACGTGCGGCGCCGTTCGCACGTCCGACCAGCCGAAGTCGCGGCCGCGGACGAGCGGAATGCCCATCGTCGTCAGGTACCCCGGCGTGGCCCAGAGGATCTCGGCCTGGGGCGACTGCCCGGGCGGAGACGGCTCCCCACCCTCGAGCTCGAATCCGTACTCGTATCGGGCCCGCGGGTCGAGCGGCACGCTGGTCATCAGCGCGGCGCTGCGCGTTCCCGGTTCGGCCTGCAGCCGCTCGATCAGAGTCTGCGCCAGCGCGAAGATCCGCTCGGCCGGATAGCGGGAGGGCGGCAGATCGAGGTCTGCCACCAGCACCCGCTCCGGCGCGGCCAGCCCGGAAGGAACCTGGAGCAGTCCCGAGAGCGTCCGGATCATCAGCCCCGCTCCCACCGCGAGGACGAACGCGAGCGCCGTCTCGGCGACGATCAGCGCCGTCCGGGCCCGCCACCGTGCCGTGCCGGCGGAGCCGTTCTTGAGCACCTCCATCAGCTGCGGCGACGTCAGCTGAAGCGCCGGAGCCAGCCCCGCCAGCAGTCCCGCGCCCATCGAAGCAAGGAGCGCGAACACCAGCACCGCACCGTCGATGTGCACCTCTTCCAGCCGCGGCATGTCCGGCGGCGCGAGCGAGAGCAGCGCGCTCAAGATCCACGGCGCGGCCACCACCGCGAGCAGTCCGCCGACCGCCGCGATCACGAGAGCTTCGACGAGTAGATGGCGCACCAGGGCGCCGCGGCCCGCCCCCAGCGCCGCCCGGATCGCCAGCTCGCGCTGCCGCGCCATCCCGCGCGCGAGGAGCAGCGAAGCCACGTTGGCGCAGGCGATCAACAGCGCCAGCAGCACCGCGCCGAAGAGCGCGTTCAGCGCCGGCTTCACCGGCCCGATCAGGTCGTCGAGCAGCGGCTGCGCCTCCATCCGCCACCCGGCGTGCTCGCCGATCTGGGCGTGGATCCGCGGGGCGAACACGTCCAGCTGCGCCTGGGCGTCGCGAACCGAGGCGCCCGGCTTGAGCCGCGCGACGCCGGCCACCCAGTTCATGCCGCGGAACTCCTTTTCCCTGCCCTCCATCGCCATCGGCAGCAGCACTTCCGCCTGCCGGAGCAGCGGGAAGTGGAAGTCGGCCGGCATCACGCCGCCGATCTCGTACGTGCGCCCGTCGAGCAGCAGCGTGCGGCCGACGACGCCGCGATCGCCGCCGAACTCGCGGCGCCAGAACGAATCGGCGAGCACGGCCGTCCGCGGACCGCCGGCGATATCCTCGCCCTCTGCCGGACCCTGCCCGAAGGCGGGCGCGATCTGCAGAGTGGAGAAGAAGCTCGCGGTGACGCGTGCGACGCGCACCTGCACCGGCGGCCCGCGTCCGGTGAGGGTCTGCCGGGTCGCGCGGATGCCGGCGACCGACGCGAACACGCCGCCCTCGCGGGAGACATCGACGTAGTCCGGACCGGAAAACCCCCAGCGCACCTCGGTCCCGGCCGGCCGCTCGTACAGGCGCACCAGCTCGTCGGGATGCGGCAAGCCGAGCGGCCGCAGCACGACGCCGCGGAGCACGCTGAACACCGCCGTGCTTCCTCCCACTCCGATGGCAAGCACGAGCACCGCGGCCGCGGTGAAGCCGGGGACGCGCCAGAGCGTCCGCAGGGCGAGACGCACGTTGTCCATGGGTGGGCGGAAGGCAAGACGGATGCCATCCATCCTCGCGCGAAATCACGGGTTTCTTTGGCCGGGCGTGTGCGGTTGCGGGACGTTCGATCCCGGGCGCGAACGGCGTGTCGATCCGGTGGACCACGGTTCGACGTGAAGGTAGAGGCAGGGTCCACATCCGGCCGACTGGAGGCAGGAAGCCCGGCTGACAACCAAGGAGGCGACGATGCGGTTCATGGTGATCGTGAAGGCCAACAAGGACTCGGAAGCGGGCGTCCTCCCCGACGCGAAGATCCTCGCCGAGATGGGGAAGTTCAACGAGGAGCTGGTGAAGGCGGGAGTCATGCTCGCGGGCGAGGGGCTCCAGCCGAGCGCCAAGGGCGCGCGCGTGAGGTTCTCGAAGGGGAAGAAGACCGTGATCGACGGCCCCTTCGCCGAGACGAAGGAGCTGGTGGCCGGGTTCTGGCTCTGGCAGGTGAAGTCGAGGGAAGAGGCGATCGAGTGGCTCAAGCGCGCTCCCTTCGAGGATACCGAGGTCGAGATCCGGCAGGTGTTCGAGACGGCGGATTTCGCGCCCAGCGACCCGACCGGTGAGCTGCGGAAGCAGGAGGACGATCTCCGCAAGAAGGTCGAGGCGCAGCGCAGATAGGCCCATACGGCCGCGGTAAAGCACAGCGCCGCCCTGTCGGCGGCGACTGGCCTTGCGCTCGCGGAGGAACATGCTGTGATCGGCAGTCGTGACGGCTTCCGACGCGCAGCGCGCCATCGAGGCGGTGTGGAGGATCGAGTCGGCCCGGCTCATCGCCGGGCTGGCCCGGATGGTGCGCGACGTCGGTCTGGCCGAGGAGCTTGCCCAGGAAGCCCTGGTGGTGGCGCTCGAGCGGTGGCCCGGGTCGGGCATCCCGGACAACCCGGGCGCCTGGCTCATGGCCACCGCCAAGCACCAGGCCATCGACCACCTGCGCCGGAGCAAGCGGATCGAGCGCAAGCACGAGGAGCTGGGCCGGGAGATCGAGGATGGCCGGGACCCGACGCCGGATCTCGAGGCGGCGATGGACGAGGACGTGGGAGACGACCTGCTGCGCCTGGTCTTCGTCGCCTGCCATCCGGTGCTCTCGACCGAGGCGCAGGTGGCGCTCACGCTGCGCCTGTTGGGAGGGCTGACCACCGGGGAGATCGCGCGCGCTTTCCTGGTGCCGGAGCCCACCATCGCGCAGCGGATCGTCCGGGCCAAGCGGACGCTGGCCGCGGCGCGCGTCCCCTTCGAGGTGCCCCGGGATGACGATCGAGCCGCCCGCCTCGGGGCGGTGCTCCAGGTCATCTACCTCGTCTTCAACGAGGGCTACTCGGCGACGGCGGGCGACGACTGGATGCGGCCCGGGCTCTGCGACGACGCGCTGCGTCTCGGCCGCATCCTCGCCGAGCTCGTCCCCGCGGAGGCGGAGGTGCACGGCCTGATCGCCCTGATGGAGATCCAGGCGTCGCGCTCGAGGGCGAGGCTCGGGCCCTCGGGGGAGCCCATCCTGCTGCTCGATCAGGATCGCGCGCGCTGGGACCAGCTCCTCATCAGCCGTGGTCTCGCGGCGCTCCTGCGGGCCGAGACGCTGGGCGGCCCTCCTGGCCCCTACGTGCTGCAGGCTGGCATCGCCGCCTCTCACGCGCGCGCGCGGACCCCCGAGCAGACGGACTGGCAGCGCATCGTGGCGCTCTACGCAGTGCTCGCGCAGCTCGCTCCCTCGCCTGTGGTGGAGCTGAACCGGGCGGTGGCGGTGGCCATGGCTTCCGGTCCCGCAGCCGGCCTCGAGCTGGCCGACGCGCTGGTTTCCGAGCCGTCGCTGAAGAGCTACCACCTGCTGCCCAGCGTGCGCGGCGATCTCCTCGCCAAGCTGGGCCGTTTCGGCGAGGCCAAGAAGGAGCTCGAGCGCGCCGCGGCGCTGACGCGAAACGGGCGTGAGCGCCGCCTCTTGCTGGACCGCGCCGCCGCGCTGCCGGCCTCCTGACCTCCGCCTTGCACTTCGGGCGACCTGAGCGACTCCCGATCGAGTAAATAGGAGCCTCCAGGAGGTTCGATCCATGTCGTTCAACGGCCAGCCCGACCACGATCCCCAGGAAACGCGCGAGTGGCTCGACGCGCTCGGAAGCGTCCTCTCGGTCGAGGGGACCGACCGCGCACACTTCCTCATGCAGCGGATGATCGACGAGGGGCACCGATCAGGCATGCCCCTGCCCTTCGCCGCGACGACCGATTACGTCAACACCATCCCGGTCGAAAAACAGGTGAAGTTCCCGGGCGATCTGGCCATCGAGCAACGGATCCACGCGTACACGCGCTGGAACGCGATGGCGATGGTGGTCCGAGCCAACAAGCACACCAACGTCGGCGGGCACCTCTCGAGCTTCGCCTCGGCTGCCACCCTGTACGAGGTGGGGTTCAACCACTTCTGGCACGGCCAGTCCTGGAAGAACGGCGGCGACCTGGTGTTCATCCAGGGCCACTCCTCCCCCGGCATCTACGCCCGCGCGTTCCTCCTCGACCGGTTCACCGAGGACCAGCTCGACCACTTCCGGCAGGAGGTCGACGGCAAGGGCATCTCGTCCTATCCGCACCCGTGGCTGATGCCGAAGTTCTGGCAGTTCCCCACCGTGTCCATGGGGCTGGGGCCCCTGATGGCGATCTACCAGGCGCGCTTCATGCGCTACCTGCAGGACCGCGAGATATTGAATACCGACGGCCGCAAGGTGTGGGCCTTCCTCGGCGACGGCGAGATGGACGAGCCCGAGTCGATGGGCGGCATCGGCCTGGCCGGCCGCGAGCAGCTCGACAACCTCATCTTCGTGGTCAACGCCAACCTGCAGCGGCTCGACGGCCCGGTGCGCGGCAACGGGAAGATCATCCAGGAGCTGGAAGGCATGTTCCGCGGCGCGGGCTGGAACGTCATCAAGGTGATCTGGGGGCGGCACTGGGACCCGCTGCTGGCGCGGGACAAGAGCGGCATCCTGAAGAAACGGATGATGGAGGCCGTCGACGGCGAGTACCAGGTCTACAAGAGCCGGGACGGCAAGTACGTGCGCGAGAACTTCTTCAACACGCCCGAGCTGAAGGAGATGGTCGCCGACTATTCCGACGAGGACATCTGGAACCTGAACCGCGGGGGCCACGACCCGTTCAAGGTGTACGCCGCGTACCACGCGGCCGCGAACCACAAGGGCCAGCCCACCGTCATCCTGGCGAAGACGATCAAGGGCTACCAGATGGGCGAGGAAGGCGAGGGGATGAACATCGCCCATCAGATCAAGAAGCTGTCCAACCAGGCCATCCGCAGGATCCGCGACCGCTTCGACCTGCCCGTCCCCGACGACAAGCTGGACGAGGTGCCGTACCTCAAGTTCGCGGAGGGGTCGCGCGAGCTCGAGTACATGCGCAGCCGCCGCCAGTCGCTCGGCGGCTACCTGCCTTCCCGGCGCACGCAGGCCGAGCCGCTCAAGGTCCCGAACCTCGCCGCCTTCGACCGGTTCCTCAAGAGCAGCGAGGATCGCGAGCCGTCCACCACGGTTGTCCTGGTGCAGATCCTCCAGATGCTCGCGCGCGACAAGGAGATCGGGAAGCTCGTGGTGCCCATCGTGCCCGACGAGGCGCGCACCTTCGGCATGGAGGGCATGTTCCGGCAGCTCGGGATCTGGAGCCACACCGGGCAGAAGTACACGCCGCAAGATGCCGACCAGCTCATGTTCTACAAGGAGGACAAGCGCGGGCAGTTCCTCGAGGAGGGCATCTCCGAGGCCGGCTCGATGTGCGACTGGATCGCCGCGGCGACCTCGTACTCGACGCACGGCACGCAGATGATCCCCTTCTTCATCTTCTAT
>DATFUN010000044.1:0-4723 GCA_035260805.1 Myxococcales bacterium
AGACCGTAGGCGAGCGCGGCCGCGGTGGGCTCGTTGATGATGCGCAGCACGTTGAGGCCCGCGATGCGGCCAGCGTCCTTGGTGGCCTGGCGCTGGCCGTCGTTGAAGTAGGCGGGAACGGTGATCACCGCGTCGGTGACCGACTCACCAAGGTAGTCCTCGGCGGTCTGCTTCATCTTGGCGAGGATCATCGCGGAGATCTCCGCGGGGCTGTACCGCTTGCCGCGCAGCTCCACCCAGGCATCGCCGTTCTCGCTGGCGATGATGCGGAAGGCGGAGACGGCGATGCTCTTGCGCACCTCGTCAGAATCGAACTTGCGGCCGATCAGACGCTTCACCGCGAAGACGGTCGCGTCGGGATTGGTGATCGCCTGGCGCTTGGCGATCTGCCCGACCAGCCGCTCACCGGCCTCGGTGAACCCCACCATGGAAGGCGTCGTGCGGCTGCCCTCGGAGTTCGGGATGACCACCGGCTCGCCGCCTTCCATGACGGCGACGCACGAGTTGGTGGTCCCGAGGTCGATGCCGATCACCTTGGCCATGTCGTCGTCCGCCCCCTCGCGGAAGGCTAGATTGGACGGAACCGGGCCGGCCGGTCAACAAAGGGAAACGTAGGCGGGATACCTACTTGGCGCCTCCGGGTGGGGAGCCGCCATCCGGCTCCGCCGCCGGCGGACCGTCGCCGGAACGGGGCCGCGCGACCACCACCGCGGCCGGGCGCACCAGTCGTTCGTTCAGCTTGTACCCGCGCGACATCTCCGACACCACCGTGCCCGCCGGCGCGTCCGACTCCTGCTGCATGAGCGCCTCGTGGAGGTTGGGATCGAAGGGCTGCCCCAGCGCCGAGAACCCCGTGACGCCGTGCCTGACGAGAGTGGTCTCGAGGAGCTTCTGCACCAGCTTCACTCCCTCGATCACCTGGCGCAGGTCGTGCTCCTCGGCGTGATCGAGCGCGCGCTCGAGGTTGTCCGCCACCGGCAGGAAATCCTTCAGCAGCCGCTCGATGCCGAACTTCTGCGCGTCCTCCCGCTCCTTGGTCGCTCGCTTCTTGAAGTTGTCGAACTCCGCGGCGAGGCGCAGCAGGCGATCGTGGGTGTCCCTGAGCCGCTCCTGGGTCTCGCGCGCGCGGCTCATCGACTCTTCCAGCATCGCCGAGAGCTGCGACACCTTGCGCTCCAGCTCCTCGCGCGAGGGCGGCGGCTGCTCGGGCTGCGCCTCCGACGCTTGCGCGGGACCTTCGGCCTGCGGATCCTGGGGCGCGCCCGGCGGCGCGCCGTCGCCATCGCGGTGCTCGGACAAGGCGGTCTTCTCCTATCCTTCGCTGGGGTCCAGCGCCAGCCCGATGGCGCGAGCGGTGAACTCGACGAGCGGGATGACGCGCGAGTAATCCATGCGGGTAGGGCCGATGACGCCCAGCGCCCCGACGATCTCCCCTGCCCTCCGGTAGGGCGCGGCCACGATGGACAGCTCTGGCTCGGAGATTCCGCTCTCCTTGCCGATGAAGATGGTCAGCTCCTCGGCGGCGAGGGTGCGATCGAGCACGCCGAGCAACCGGTCCTTTTCTTCCAGCGCGCGGAAGAGCGCGCGCATCTTGGCCACGTCCTGCACCAGCGCCGGGTCCTCGAGGAAGCTCGCCTGCCCTTCGAGGTGGAGCGCCGGCTGATCGAGCTGCACGGCAGCGACTCCGAGATCGAGGGCCCGGTCGCGCAGCTTCGAGAGCTCGCTGCGCTGCGCCTCGCGTTCCGCCGCGAGCCGCGCGCGCGCCTCCTCCAAGGTCAGCTCGCCGAGCAGCGAGTTCAGGTAGTTCTGCGCCTGGACCAGCTCCGATTCGGTCGGAGGCGGCGAGGGCATCGCCAAGAGGCGGTTCTGCACGCGCCCGGCGACGGAGACGAGCACGGCCAGGATGCGGCCCTCGCGCAGCTTGAGGAACTCGATCCGGCGCAGGCGCTCGCCCTGCGGCCGAGGCGAGGCCACCACCCCTGCGTGACGCGTGAGGCGGTGGAGGATGCGCGAAGCTTCGATCATGAGCCCATCCACCTGGGAGGCGGCGTCCTGCGCGCGCTGCTCGATCAAGTGGCGCTCGGCCGCGAGCGGAGGCGTGAGGTGCAGCAGCACGTCGACGTAATACCGGTACCCGCGGGCGGTGGGCACGCGGCCGGCGCTCGTGTGCGGCTTCTCCAGATACCCGAGCGCCTCGAGGTCAGCCATGACCGCGCGCACCGTCGCGGACGAGCAGTCCACCTCCGGCCGCCGCGCGATGGCGTGGCTGCCGACCGGCTCGCCCCCCTGGATGTGATCCCGCACGATCGACGCCAGGATGCGGCGCGTCCGCTCGTCGAGCGCGCCTTCCGGGCCCGGCGTACCGGGGGCTCCGATCTGCCGCATTGTCCCACCTGCCATGCCTTGATTTGTTCTAGCGCACATTTGCCCTTGCCGCTCGCCGGGATAGAGTGGGCGGCCGATGGCGACCCCCGCCGCACACGACCACGCGCCGCCGGAGGGCCAGGATCCAGGGCGGACGGGGCAGGATGCGCCCCGCCTCACGCCGCCGCCGATCGAGCCGCTGCGCGCCGTCCCGCCGCGCACCCTGCCCCCGCCGGTGCCGCTGCCGGCGCGCCGCAGCCAGCCGCCGCTCCCGCGCGGTCCGCGGCGGGTCGGCCTCTTCCAGAAGATCCTGCTCGGCGATCTGACGCTGTGGTGCGTTCTCTCCGGTGTGCTCACCTACGAGGTGTTTCGGCAACACCTGGCTCCCGAGCACGCGCTGTTCGGCGCCCTGGTGGGCCTCGGGGTCGCCCTCGCCGTCGCGGTGGGGCTCAAGCAGGTGGCGAACCGCGTCGTGCAGCTGAACCGCAGCGCCCTCGAGATCAGCCGGGGCGACCTCTCCAAGCCCCTGACCACCGAGCGCACCGACTGGCTGGGCCGCGACGAGGTGGACGAGCTGACCACCGCCATCTCGCACATGCAGGCGAACCTGCGCGAATTGGTCGGCCACATCCAGCGGACCAGCCGCTCGGTGGCCGACAGCGCGGACGAGATGCAGGAGTCCTCGGCCAACGTGAGCGCGCAGGCGGAGAACATCGACCGCAGCATGGCCAAGATCAACCAGGGCGCCGAGCATCAGCTGCAGCTGGTCGAGAAGGCGAGCACCCTGATCGGCCGCATCGCCGACTCGATCGGCTCCAGCGCGAAGACCGCCGGCGCCGCCGCGGAGACCGCCAAGGCCACCTCCACCGCGGCGCAGGCGGGCGGCGCGGCGGCCCAGCTGGCGGCGGAGAAGATCAAGAAGGTCTTCGCCGAGATCGAGGCGGCCAGCGAGACGGTCTTCGCCTTCGGCGAGAAGACGCAGGAGATCAGCAAGATCGTGGTGGCCATCACCGGCGTCGCTCAGCAGACCAACCTGCTCGCGTTGAACGCCGCCATCGAGGCGGCGCGCGCCGGCGAGTACGGCCGCGGATTCGCGGTGGTGGCGGACGAGGTGCGCAAGCTGGCGGAGAGCGCCGGGCGCAGCGCCGAGCAGATCAGCCGGCTGGCCCACGAGATCAGCCAGCGCAGCCAGCACGCGGTGGCGGCGATGAAGGAAGGAATCGACGAGCTGGGGCAGGGGCGCGAGGACCTGGCCCAGATCATCCTCTCGCTCGACGAGATCGTGAACGCGACCCAGACCGGGTCCGAGCGCGTGCAGGCGATCTCCCGGCTGGCGCGCGAGCAGCTGCAAGGCTCGGCCGAGATGGTGGAGGCCTTCCAGGAGATCCGCGGCGTCGCGGCGGGAAACGCGCGCTCGCTGGACGAGGTGCAGCACGCCGTGCGCGAACAGACCTCGACCACCGCCTCGATGGCGCAGGCCTCGCAGGAGCTGACCAACATCAGCGTCGAGCTACAGAGCGTGGTCTCGCGCTTCAAGCTGGAGTGAGCGAACGGTGCGCGCGGTCATCTGCATCCATTCCGGTGAGCGCTATGCGCTGCCGCTTTCGGCGGTGCGCAGGGTGACCGAGGTGTCGGCCATCGCCCGCGTCCCCCGCGCGCCGCCCGCGCTCCTGGGCGTCATGAACCAGCAGGGCCGCGTCGCCTGCGTGGTCGATCTGGGGCCGCTGGTCGGCCTCAAGCCGCGCCCCGCCCGTCCGGAGGGGCGCGTGGTGATGTTGCAGCGTCCCCGGGGGGACGTCGGGCTGTACGTGGCCGAGGTGGCAGGCATCGAGTCGCTCCCGAGCGACGGCGATCCCTTGCCGCAGCCTCTCGGCGCGGCGTGCGCCACGGTGGAGCTTGCAGAGGGCCCGGTGAAGGTGATCGACGCCGAGCTTTTGCAGCGGGCCATCGACAACCTGGTGGAGGCCTAGAGATGCCCAAGCGCGTCCTGATCGTCGACGACGCCCTGTTCATGCGGAACACGCTTCGCGACATCTTCTCGTCTGCAGGGTTCACGGTCGCGGGCGAGGCGGACGACGGCGTGCAGGCGGTCAACCTCTTCCGCGAGCTGAAGCCCGACCTGGTCACCATGGACATCGTGATGCCCTACAAGAGCGGCATCGACGCGACCCGCGAGATCGTCCAGCTCGATCCCAACGCGGTGGTGGTGATGTGCAGCGCGCTCGGCCAGGAATCGCTGGTGATGGAAGCGATCGAGGCGGGCGCGACCGATTTCATCGTCAAGCCGTTCCGCGGCGAGGACGTGCTCGCCGTGGTCAAGAAGGTGCTCGGCGAGTAATTCACCGTGCCGTCGGCTTCC
>DATFUN010000045.1:0-5640 GCA_035260805.1 Myxococcales bacterium
TGGAGCGCGTCTTCGACGGCCTGTCCGCCAAGATCGCCGAGCTGCAGAAGAGGGAAGCGCCACCCTCCTCCGCTCAACCGCCTCCGAACTGAGCGCCCGCACGGAAGGAGTGCCGCCGGGCGCCGTCCGGCGGCGGCGGCGCTATTCCAGGTCCAGCTCGAGCATGACGGGCACGCCGCGGAAGCGTGGGTCCACCTCGAGCTGCGCCCGCAGCTCGATCGCCCGATCGACGTTGTTCCCCATGTCGACCACGGCGCTCGCCGGCATGATCTCGGCCAGCAGGTTCCGCGTGCCCTCCAGGGTGCCGGCGAGGAGCACGGTGTAGCCGCTCCGGAAGAGGCGGTCGCGCGTGCCCAGCCGCCGTTCCGCATGCTCGTGCACGATCAAGACGACGCAGGCTGGCGGGCGGTGATGCGCGGCCACGCGTCGGGTCCTCCGTGGCCCACGGTAGCCACTGCGCACCGCGCTCGGGAGGGAGCGCTCACGCAGAAGCGAGCGCGGGCAGCGTGTCCGGGACGCCGTCGACGAACCCGATCCGGGCGCCCGACTGGGCGGGCACGCGGGCACCGGGCGTGAGGATGCCGACCAGGTTGAGCGGGTCCCCCGCCGAGATCTGCACGCGTTCGGTGCCCGCCGGGCGGGTGCGGCGCACCGATCGCAGAGCGTCGAGCGCCTCGGGCAGGGCGAACTGCTCGCCCGAGAAGGCCTGCGCGAAGCGCCCGCCGCGCAGCTCGCCCCGCGCCTCCATGCGGCGGTAGACGCGGGCCAGCTCCCGCCAGGGCGGGCAGCGGGGCTCGCGCGCCAGGAGATCGCGGAAGACGAGGCCGTAGCGGCGCAGGTACTGGCGCGCCATGCTGTCAAGCCAGGCCGGAGCGTCGCCGGTCGCTCCTTTCGCCTCAGGCGCCTCCTCGGACGGCGGGCGCAGGAGCGACCATCTCCCGGCGTTCGAGAGCGGATGTCCGCTGGCCGGCGTACGGCGGTGCGGCGCGGTGAGGAAGCGGACCGCGGCGAAGCCGTCGGACGAGGCGAGCCCGGCCGACACCAGCTCCCACAGGCCGGCCTCCAGGTCGGCCGCGGCGAGGCCGCTCCCGCGCGACAGCTCGTGGAAGAACAGCGCCCCGCGCTGCTGCAAGAGCGCCTGCAGACGGCGCGCCCGCTCACCGAGCGGCTCGGCGGGCCCGCGGGTGGCATCCAGGAGCCAGGGAAGGTCCTCGCGGCGCGCGAGCGCGATCGGCGTCAGGCGATTGGGAGCGGCGCGCCGGCGGGGACCCTCTGGATCTATCGGTGCCGAGCAGAGCCTGCCCCACGCCGCCTCGCCGGACACGCAGAGCCGATCGAGCAGCGCGGGCTCGTATCCCGCCACCCGGGCGGCGAGGATCTCTCCCTCCCACGCGCCTGCCCCCGCCTGGAACCCCTGCAGCTGCCCGAGCACTTCCGACAGCCCCGCCGCGCCGTGCACCTGCGTGCCCGGCTGGACGTGCTGCCAGCGGAAGAGGAACCGGAGCACGTCCGAGGTGGAGACCGGTTCGATCTCCCGGCGGAGCCGCCCGAGCGTGAGGCGGTGGATGCGGGCGAGCAGCGTCCGCTCGCACCATTCGAGCTCCCCCGCGCCCGGGGTGAAGCGGCCGCGCAAGAGGAGGCCCTCCGACTCGAGCTGCGCGAGCTCCACTTCAGTGACCGGAAGCCGCAGCCGCCCGGCAAGACCCGCCGCGGTGAAGGGCCCCAGGCACGTCACCCAACCGCGCACGACCTCCACCACCTCCGGCGAGGGACGGTCGGCAGCGGCCCAGTGCTCGCCGCGCCGCACCGCGCGGCCGGCCGAGGCCAGCTGGGCGAGCGGATCGCGCCAGCCGGCCGGCACCTCGGCATCGGGCAACAGGCCCAGGCAGAGCAGCGCATCGTGCAGGTCGCGCGCGTCGCGCACCTCCGGCCACGCCTGCGCGGCCACCTCCGCGATGGCGGCCGGATCGAGCGCGCCCAGGTCGCCGTCCTTCTCCGGAAGCGTGCGCCGCAGCGACACGGCACGCGACCGGCGCTCCTCGAGCGGTGCGTCGTCCAGGTATGCCCACGGCGCGGAATTGAGGACTTCGTGCGCGAGCGCCGAGGGCTCGGGCAGATCGCGCGCGACCAGCCGCACCTCGCGGCCCACGATCCGGTGGAGCAGGGCGCGCAGCCCTTCGCAATCCATCGCCTCGTGCAGGCAGTCGCGCAGCGTCTCGTTGACCAGCGGGTGATCCACCGGCTCGATCGGCGCGGTCCCGGCGTTGTCCTGGCACGCCACCTGCGCCGGAAACACCTGCGCGAGCAGGTCGTCCGATCGCATGCGCAAGATGTTGAAAGGCACCTTGCGGCCGCCGGTGTGACGCAGGAGCGCGAGCGATCGAGTCGCGTTCCAGCGCCAGCGCACCCCGAACATGGGCGCCTGCAACGCCGCCTGGGTGAGCACCTCGTCCAGGCGGGAGGGATGCACGAAGTCGAAGATGCTCTCCAGCGGGAAGCTGTGCTGGGGCCCGAGCGAGAGCAGCACCGCGTCGTCGGTGGCGGCCGCCTGCAGCTCGAAATCGAAGGTCCGGCAGAAGCTCTTCCGCAGCGCCAGCCCGAAGGCGCGATTCTGCCGCGCGCCGAAGGGAGCGTGCACCACGAGCTGCATCCCGCCGGAATCGTCGAAGAAGCGCTCGGCGATCAGGACGTCCTGGGTGGGCAGCGCGCCGAGAGCCGCCTTTCCGGCGGCCAGGTACGAAACCACCTGCTCGGCGCCGGCCTGGGAAAGGCCGCATTCGCCGGCGGCCCATGCCGTCGCTGCAGGGCGGTCGCCCAGCATCGGCTCGATCTCCGCGCGCAGCTCGGAGACCACCCGCGATAGCTCGGCGGTGCGGCCGGGCGCCTCGCCGTTCCAGAACGGCACGGTGGGAGGGGCGCCGTGCGCGTTCTCCACCCGCACCCGACCCGACTCCACGCGGCGGATCCGCCAGGAGTCGTTTGCCAGCAGGAACACGTCGCCGGCCAGGCTCTCGACGGCGAAATCCTCGTCGAGCTGCCCGATCACCACGCCCTCGGGCTCGGCGACCACCTGGTACTGCGCGGTGTCGGGGATGGCGCCGCCGCTGGTCATCGCGGCGAGCCGCGAGCCGCGGCGGCCGGACACCGTATGCGAGAGCCCGTCGCGGTGCAGCCGCGCGCCGACCAGGCGCCCCGCCCTCCGGGCGACACCCTCCGCGTGCATCTCGACCACCGCGTCGAAGTCCTTGCGGCAAAGCTCGCGATACGGCCACGCCCGGCAGGCCAGGGCGTAGAGAGCGTCCTCGGAGATCTCCTCGCAAGCCGCGATGGCGACCATCTGCTGGGCGAGCACGTCCAGCGGGTGCGCGGGGATGCGCGTCTCTTCCAGGCGGCCGGCCCGGACCCCGCGCACCAGCGCGGCGCACTCGACCAGCTGGTCGCGAGTGAGCGGGAAGAGCCGCGCCTTGGGAACGCCGTGCCGCGAGTGGGCGGCGCGGCCGATGCGCTGCAGGGCGACGGACAGCGAGCGCGGCGAATCGAGCTGGACGACCAGCTCCACCGCCCCGATGTCGATGCCCAGCTCCAGCGAGGCGGTAGCCACCACCGCCTTCACCTCGGCGCGCTTGAGCTTCTCCTCCGCCGCGAGCCGCATCCCCCGCGACAGGCTGCCGTGGTGGGCGCAGACCTGGTCCTCGCCGAGCCGCTCGCCCAGGGCGTGGGCGATCCGCTCCACCTGGCGGCGCGTGTTGACGAAGACCAGCGTGGTGCGGTGCTCCCGGATGAGCTGCGCCACGTGGTCGCAGACCTCGTCGCGCTGCTCCTTGGAAGCGACCGCGGAGAGCTCCTGGCCGGGCACCTCGATGCGCAGGTCGTAGGTCCGTTTGCGGCCCACGTCGACCACTGCGCAGCGCGGCGTTCCGTCGGCGCCGACGCGCGCCGTCCCCACCAGGAAACGCGCGATCTCCTCGACCGGCCGCTGCGTGGCGGAGAGCCCGATCCGCACCGGCCGCGCCTTGCACAGCGCCTCCAGCCGCTCGAGCGAGAGGGCAAGGTGCGCGCCCCGCTTGTCGCGCGCGACGGCATGGATCTCGTCCACGATGGCCGTGCGCACGGTGGACAGCATCCGCCGGCCGCTCTCGGAGGTGAGCAACACGTAGAGCGACTCGGGCGTGGTGACCAGCACGTGCGGCGGCGCCTTGACCATGCGCTGGCGCTCGGCCTGCGCAGTGTCGCCGGTGCGGACCGCCGTGCGGATGTCGGGGACGCCCAGCGCCCGCAGCTCGGCCAGGGGCTCGAGCAGGTTCTTGCGGACGTCGTTGGCCAGCGCCTTGAGGGGCGAGACGTACACCACCTGCGTCTCGCCGGGGAGCGCGTCGCCCTGCCGGATCATCCCGTCGAGGCAGGCGAGGAAGGCCGCCAGCGTCTTGCCCGATCCCGTCGGGGCGGCGATGAGCGTGTCTTCGCCCGCCTGGATCCGCGGCCACCCCGCGGCCTGCGGCTCGGTGGGCGTGCCGAAGCGGCGCTCGAACCATGCGGCGACGGTGGGATGGAAGCCTTGCAGCACCGGCGGCAGTGTAACCGACCCTGCTGACAAGGTCCGTCAGGAGTCTTCGCGGCCGCGGCCGCCGATGACGACCCGGTCGAGGGGGGACCGCTCGAGCCCGAAGGCGGCAAGCGCGTGGCCGAGTGGACCGAAGGCGCCCGGCGGGCAAGTGCCGAGGTCGAGCGCCGCCACCACCTCCGGTCCCTCGAGCCGCACCGCCGCCGAGTGCAGCCGGCCCGTCCACGAAGAGACCGCTTCCGCGGCCGGCTCGTCGGCTGCGAAGCCTCCGTTGGCGGCCAGCACCGCCCATCCGTGGAGCAGCTCGGCCAGGGCCGCGAGGTCGCCCTCGGCAGGCGCGCCCGCGAACACACAGCGCAGGGTCAGCTCCTCCCAGTTGCCGGGCTCGAGCAGGAAGGACAGCGTGCCCACCCGGACTTCCCGCTGAGCGGGGTCGTCCGCGCGCGCGCCGTGGACCTCGAACGTCTCCCCGCTCCGCGAGTCGGCCACGTCGAAGCGCAGCACGAAACCGGTCTCGTGCCGGACCAGCGCTCGCGACTCCTCGCGAGCGGTCGGCTCGCGGAGGACCGCGCCCTCCCCGATGCGGGCGGCCATCTCCTCGAGGCGACGCAGGTACCCGCGATAGAGCGGCAGCAGGGCCTGCGCCAGCGGGGTCACTTGCCGATCTGCTCGACCTTCTTCTCCAGCGCCTCGATCTTGCGCTGCAGCTTGTCGATCTCCTGGGCCATCGCGCCGCCGCCGAACGAGTCCAGCGCCTGTTTGACGCTCTGGTCCACCTTGGCGCGCAGCTCCTCCACCGCGGTCTGGCCGGCGGCCAGGACCTCCTTGACCGGGCTGCTGCCTTTGTCTTCGGACCCGCGCAGAAGCGAGGTGACTCCGCGCACCTTCTGCTCGATGTTCTCGCGCAGGGCCTCGGTGCGGTTCTTCATCTCCTCGATCCGCTCGGTGAGCTTGCTGCCCACCTTGTCCTGGTAGAAGACCGCCACCGCCTCGCCGCCGTGGCGGATGATCTCCCGCAGGACGCCGAGCGGCATCTGCGACCGCTTCTTCTCCTCCTCGAAAATGATCTGCGCCAGGGT
>DATFUN010000046.1:0-6250 GCA_035260805.1 Myxococcales bacterium
AACCCGCCAACAGCGGCAAATGCGAGTGCACTTTGCCCGAACCGGCCGGCCGGGGGTCCTTGCCAATGGTCGTTTCGTCAGGAGTCAATCGATGCGCGTCCAATCCGTTTTCGCCGTGCCGATCCTGCTGTTCGCCTGTGGACGGCAGGAGCCTTCCGCTCCGCTCGGAATCCCGGACCGGGTCAGGCTGGCGCGATCCGCGAGTTGCGAGTCGCTGACCAGGACCGTGCAAGAGACCGCGGTCCGGCAGATGCGTTCACAGCTGGATGCCTTCAACGGTGGAATCACCCCGGCCGGCGGAATGAACGCAGGGCCCGCGGCCAGCGGGGTGACGCCGCAATCGTCCGGCCCGCCGGCGAGCTACAGCACCACTAACGTCCAGGTTGCCGGTGTCGACGAGGCCGACTTCGTCAAGAACGACGGCACGCGCATCTTCGTGCTCTCCGGCCGCAACCTGTTCGCGGCGACCAGTTGGCCGCCGCAGGATCTCGCCGTAGCGAGCAAGCTGGAGATCGAAGGCTGGCCCACCACCATGTTCCTGGAGGGGGACCGGGTGGTGGTGTTCTCCAACATCTGGACGTCGTCGCCCGCGACCGCGGGCTCTTCCGGCGCGACGGTGGTCCCGTGTCGGGGGTCGTCGAGCACGAAGATCACCGTGGTGGACGTGAGCCGTCTCTCCGCGCCTGCGATCGCCTCCGAGCTGTATCTGCCCGGGTATTCCGCGGGGGCGCGGCGCGTGGGCGGCTCGGTGCGCCTGGTGCTCGGGGAAGACGTCCGCTGGCCGCAAGCGGTCCGGTGGTGGCCGCCCTACGATCCGGAGCTGTACCAGCATCCCGATAAGCTCGCCCTGGCCATCTCCGCGCTCGAGGACGCCAACGAGGCCGTGATCCGCGCCACCTCGCTCGAGACCTGGTTTCCACCGGGTGCCCGCAAGCTTCCCGACGGGAGCCTGGTCGACATCGGCTACCGCTGCACCGACTTCTACCTTTCCAACGCGCCGGAGCGGCTCGGGCTCGTCACCATCGCCACCCTCGACCTCGCTCATCCCGAGGCGGGCGTCGCTCGAACCAGCATCGTCGGCGAGCCAGGCGTGATCTACGCCACCCCGAGCCAGCTGTACCTGGCGAGCCGGCATTGGTGGTGGTGGCCCATGTCGGGCCAGCGCGACTGGACCTACCTGCACGCGTTCGACATCGCCGATCCGGCCAGCGCCGCGTATATCGGGTCGGGCGGCGTCGAAGGCAGCGTCCGCGACCAGTTCGCGATGGACGAGCACGACGGCTACCTGCGCGTCGCGACCAGCACCACCCGGTATTCAGTGGATCCGGCGAACCCGCGCTCGTTCCGCTTCGAAGCAGGCAGCCGGCTCAGCGTGCTGGCGCCGCGGCCGGACCCGAGCGGCGGTAGCAATCTGGCGCTGGTCGGCGAAGTGGCCTCGCTCGTCGAAGGCGAGCGGCTGACGGCCATGCGGTTCGTCGGCGACCGCGGGTATGCCGTCACCTTCCGGAACGTGGATCCCCTGGTCACGCTGGACCTCTCGGATCCGGCGCACCCGAGGAAGGTCGCCGAGCTGACGCTGCCGGGTTTCTCGACATACCTGGAGCCCATCGACGAAAACCACCTGCTGGCGATCGGCACCGAGGTGCCGCTCGACTCCGCCGGCCGGACCGACTGGAGCAAGCGCTTCCTCCAGCTCTCGCTGTTCGACGTCACCGACGCCGCGAAGCCGACCCGCACGGCGCAGGCGCTGGTGGGCACCGCCTGGTCCTGGAGCGAGGCGCTGTGGGACCACCACGCGTTCAACTGGTACCGGCCAGATCCGGCAAAGCCGGGCATCCTGGCCGTGCCCTTCAGCGACTGGTCCCAGGCCGCCGCGGGAACGCCGTGGTGGAACGGCTTCGTCAGCGACGTCCGCATGTTCTCGGTGGATGCAGCGGCCGGCATCGCGCCGCTGGGCTCGCTCTCGTTGGGGGACGTCTACGTCCGGCAAGGCAGCGGCGACTGGACCTGGTGGTACCGGCCCTGGGTCCGCAGGAGCGTCCTGGCCACCGACCAGGCCGGAAGCACCTTCGTGTACGCCGTATCCGATGCAGGCGTCCGCACGGCTCCGCTTCTGCACCTGGACGCGCCGCTCGCCACGGCGCTGTTTCCCAGGACTCCGTAAGGGGGGCCGGGGGCGGCGCCCGGCCCCTCCTCGGCGCCGTCCCCGGCGGTCGGTCTCTGGCGCGCGCCGATCCTTCAGGACGTGGGTGTCGCGGCCGCCAGGCGTCGAACCTTCGACACGACCTGTTCGGCGAGCTTGCCGGCGGCCTGCTCGACGAGGCGCAACCTGAGCGCAGCGAGCTTGCGGTCCAGATCCCAGGGCGTCTCGTCGGAACCGGCGCGCACGCGCTCGTAGACGGTGAAGAGGATGGTGCCGGTGCGCACGTCGAAGAGCGTCGCTTCCAGGACGCCGGCCGTCTCGATGGTCCGCGACGGAGCGACGATGGCGCCCACCAGCGTGGGATAGAGCCAGCCCCAGGCATTGAGGTAGTCCGCGTGGACGAACCGGTGCCGGTACAGGAGCAGGTAACCCGAGCGGTAGCGCGTGGCCAGCTCGCGCAGGCCAGGCACGTCGCCGTCGACGGGCCAATCGGCTGAAATCTCCGAGGTCGCCTGGAACAAGCCTGCCGTTTCCAGCGACCGCGTCAGCTCCGCGGGCACGGCGGCGATCGGCACGGCCCGCTCGGGCCGGTAGGAATCCGTCACCGGCAGGACTCCCAGTCGCTGCGTCGTGTCCAGCCGTACCGGCGCGTCGAGGACCGCGCGCAGGCCCTCCTCGCTCACGCCGCCGGCGCGGTCGCGCTGGAAGTGGTCGCCGGCCAGCTCCGGCGAGGCCGCGGTTACCCCGAGCGCGGGCAGACTCGGGTGCAGGACGGACGCGCGCGCAGCGCACCCGGCTCCGGACAGGGCCACCAGCATGGTCAGGAGCAGCGCAGCCGCGATTCGCATGGTCGTCGTTCCCTCCCTCGGGAGACCAACGCGGAATCGCGCGCACGCCTTACACTTGCGCCCCGCCACGGCGGCCCTGTAAGGCCGGCGCCGGCTCGCGCGTTGCACGGGGTGCGCTTGGGGACCGGCTCGGAGGACAGGCTCGGCTGGGAGCTGCGCTGCCTCGAGGAGGTCCGGCGCGGCAACCGGAGCGCATTCGGCGAGCTGTACGCCGCGTTCGCTCCGCCCCTGTACGCGCAGGTGCTGCTCCCGCGGCTGGGCAGCGCCGCCGCGGCGGAGGAGGCGCTGGCCGAGACGTTCCGGGCCGCCCTCGAGCACCTGGCCGGATACCGCCCGCAGGGCGGCAGCCTCTTCGGATGGCTGGCGCGAATCGCGGTGAACAAGGCGACCGACCTGCACCGCGAACGCGCGCGCACCGGCAAGGCGCTGGCGAGCTTCGAGTCGCTGATCGCACCGCTGCGCGAGGGCGCGCCGGGCGGGGCCGCTGAAGCCGAGCGGCAGCTCGACCAGCGCCGCTTGCGGGCAGCGGTGGACGAGGCCCTGGCACAGATCTCGCCGCGCTACCGCCGGGCGATCGACCTGCGCATGCTGGAGGACCTGCCGCGAAGCGAATGCGCGCGCCGGATGGAGATCACCGTCGGCAACTTCGACGTGCTGCTGCTGCGCGCGCTGCGCGCGTTCCGGGGCGCCTGGGTCGACCGGCACGGCGAGAGGTGGGAGGAGCCATGACTTCCGAGGAGAGGCCGCCGACCGAGGCGGAGGCGCGCGAGGCCGATCTGCTGGCCCATGCGCTGGAGGACCCTGCCAGGCCGGGGCGCGACGTGGCAGCGGTGGACGACGCGCTGGGCACCGCATGGCTCTTGCGTGCCTCGAAGAGCGCGGAGCTGAGCGAGCTGCGGGCGCGGGCGGTGCTAAAGCGGGCCTGGCCGGGTAGGCCGCGCTGGCTCAACCCGACGCCCGGCGCGATGGCGGCGCTCGGCGCGGCGGCCGCCGTCGCGGCGATTCTCTCGCTCCTGCCGCGCGGGCCGGCGAAGCTTCCGCCGCCCCCGGTCCCGCTCCTGCGGGCGCAGGTCGCCGCGGCGCGGCCCGGTGCGCAGCGGGCGCTCGCTCCGCTCGAGGCCGAGATGGACGCACACCGCGAACGGCTCTACGGCGCACTGGCCCGCGCATACGGGACGCGGCGATGAAGGCCGCCTGGGTCTGGCTCGTCGCTGGCGCACTGGCCGGCTGTGGCGGCCGCGCCGCGCGGTGGGTCGAGGAGGCTGCCGACGCCCACGCGCAGGCCGATCTGTTGGTGCGCCGCGGCGAGCGCGAGCAGGCGTCTCGGGTGCTCGAGGAGCTGGTTTCGCGCCCGGTGCCCGCGCAGGTCGCGGCGCAAGATCGGCGCGCCGTCCTCCAGGACGCGTACGCCCGGCTTGCCGGCCTCGCCCTCGAGGAGCGCAGGCCGTCGCAGGCGTTGCGGTATGCGGACGCTGGGCTCGGGCTCGGCGAGACGCGCGACGTCTTTGCCTCGTCGCTGCGCACGTTGCGCGGGCGCGCCCACGAGGCGCTGGGGCAAGACGCGGAGGCGGCGCGCGACTACGAGGCGGCGCAGATCGTGGCCGAAGCGCTCCTCCAGGAAGCTCTCTCCGGCGGAGGCGCGCGATGAGCCCCAGGCTGCTTTCGGCCGCGCTGCTCGCCACCGCTGCCTGCGCGAGCGCGGTTCCCCGTAGCCCTGCCCCGGCGACGGCGAGCGATGCGGAGCGCGCAACTGCGCTAGGCCACGAGCAACGTGCCGGCGAGCTGGAGCGGGTCCTCTCTGCGCTCTCGGTCGAGGAGAAGCCACCCGACTGCCCTCGGGTTTGCGAGCTGGTGGACCAGATCTGCGATCTCTCGCAGCGCATCTGCCTCATCTCCGGAAGGCACGCCGAGGACGCCGATCTCGGCGCCCGGTGCGCCGCCGCCGAGCTGCGTTGCCGCCGCTCCCGGGATCGGATTCCACCGAGCTGCTCATGCCAGCCGCACTGACGGTCCCGCCGAAGTAAGCTACACGGACAAGCACACGGCGGCCTTCGACCGCCTGCGCGCAACAATCGAGGAGGATCGATGGCACTCTTCGGCCGCTGGGCCGCCAAGGCTTCGTTCGCGGTGGCGACCTGCTCGCTGAGCGCGGCCGCGGCTCCGGTGGAGCCGGTGTACTCGCTCGCGCGGAAGGAAAAGCCCGCGCTCGTCGAGACCCTCCGCCAGCTCGTCGGAATCGAGTCGAGCAGCCGTGACCCGGAAGGGCTGGACCGGATCGCCGAGATGCTCAAGGACCGGCTCGTTGCCCTGGGCGGAAACGTCGAGCTCGTCCAGCCCGGCGCCGACGCGGTGAAGCTGTTCGACACGCCGCCGCGGATCGGCAAGGCCGTGCTCGCGCGATTCGAGGGCACCGGCACGCGGAAGATCATGCTGCTCGCGCACATGGACACCGTCTACCCGCGCGGCACCCTCGCCAAGCGCCCTTTTCGCATCGAAGGGAATCGCGCCTACGGGCCGGGCGTAGCCGACGAGAAGGGCGACGTCGCCGTCGCCCTTCACACGCTGGCCGTGCTGAAGGGCCTCGGCTTCCGCGAATACGGGACATTGACGGTGCTGATCGACGGGGACGAGGAGATCAGCACGCCCGGCGCGCGCAACCTGATCACCCGCCTCGCAGCGGAGCACGACCTGGTCTTCTCCTGCGAGCCCACTCCGGCGCCCAAGGACGAGCTGGCGCTCGCCACCAGCGGGATCGCCGCGGCGACCCTCACCGTGCGCGGCCGGCCGGCCCACGCCGGGGTGAACCCCGAGGATGGCCGCAACGCACTGCTCGAGCTGGCGCACCAGCTCCTCCAGACGCAGGCCCTCGGCGACCCTTCGCGCGGCATCAAGTTCAACTGGACGATCGCCAGCGCGGGCACCACTCGCAACGTCATTCCCGACACGGCAACCGCCAGCGCCGACGTTCGCGTCCGCCGCATCGCCGACTTCGCCGCCGTCGAGCAGTCGTTCCGCTCGGCCGTTGCGAAAGGCCACCTCGTCCCGGACACCCAGGTGGAGGCGACGTTCGAGCGCCGCCGGCCTCCGCTGGAGGTGACCGATCGCTCGCGAGCGGTGGCCAAGCGCGCGCAGGCCATCTACGCCGAGTTGGGCAGGCAGCTCGGCCTCGACGAGTCCAGCAAAGGCGCCGGAACCGATGCGGCTTTCGCCGCCCTCTCGGGCAAGCCCGTCGTCCTGGAGAACTTCGGCCTGATGGGCT
>DATFUN010000047.1:0-6311 GCA_035260805.1 Myxococcales bacterium
CCGCCACGAGCCTCGTGTCGACCGGATGAGGAGGACACCTGGGATAATTTCGATAGGCTCGCACCGAATCTGAATCGCAGGCTCGAGGAGTGGCGGCGCAACGTTTGACCGTTCACGAATCCGGCACGCCCGCTGCGTGGACGAGCGGCGCTCGCGACGAGCTCGGCAATCAGGCACTCACAAGACGTTCGAGGCGAGCTCGGCCAGGGCGCTGCGCTCGCCCTTGGTCAGGGTGATGTGCCCGGCGAGGCGCTCGTTGCGGAACTTGTTCACCACGTGGATGAGGCCGTTGTTGGTCGAGTCCACGTAGGGATTGTCGATCTGGTACGGATCGCCGGTCAACACGATCTTCGTGTTGTCTCCCACCCGCGTGATGATCGTCTTCACCTCGTGCGGCGTGAGGTTCTGCGCCTCGTCGACGATGATGTACTGGTTGGGGATGCTGCGGCCGCGGATGTAGGTGAGCGGCTCGATGGCGATGAGGCCCAGGTCGACCAGCTCCTTGTAGCTGCGGCCCGCCTTCTTGTCCGCGCGCGACAGCCCCATCAGGAACTCGACGTTGTCGTAGATGGGCTGCATCCAGGGATTCAGCTTCTCCTCGACGCTCCCGGGCAGGTAGCCGATGTCCTTGCCGAGCGGGAACACCGGGCGCGAGACGAGCATCTTCTGGAAGACCTGCTCCTCCATCGTCTTCTGCAGCCCCGCCGCGATGGCGAGCAGCGTCTTTCCCGTGCCTGCCTTGCCGACGATGGTGACCAGCTTGATGTCGTCGTTCAAGAGCAGGTCCAAAGCGAAGCTCTGCTCCTTGTTCCGCGGCCGCAGGCCCCAGGCGCCCTCCTTGAGCGACTTGAGCAAGGGCACGAACCTGCCCTTCGCCGCGTTGTACTTGGCGAGCGCGGTGTGGCTGGCCGCTTCGCGGTCCTTGAGCAGCGCGAACTCGTTGGGGCACACGGTGGCGGCGAGCGCCTCCGGCACCGGCAGCTCGCCGTGCGCGTAGAAGGAATCGATCTCGCCGCGCGAGGTCTCCACCTCGCGCACGCCCATGTAGACCTCTGGATTTTCGATCTTGTCGTTTCGATAATCCTCGCTGGGCAGGCCCAACGCATCGGCGCGGATGCGCAGGTTCACGTCCTTGCTGACGAACACGCAGCGCAGGTTCGGCTCGCGGTCCTTGATGTCCGAGGCCAGCGCCAGGATGCGGTTGTCGGCCAGGTGGCCGTTCATCAGCTCGCGGGGCAGCTCCTTCTGGGTGAAGAGCACCCGCAGGATCCCGCCGCCCTCCAGGGGAACTCCCTCGGTGAGCGAGCCGCCTTCCGACCGGAAGGCGTCGAGGTCGCGCGAGACCTGGCGCGCGTTCCGCCCCAGCTCGGAGAGATCGCGCTTGAACTTGTCGATCTCCTCGACGACGTAGATGGGGACGATGACGTTGTTGTCCTTGAACTTGTAGAGCGCGCTCGGATCGTGGAGCAGGACGTTGGTGTCGAGAACGTAGTTCTTGCGCAACGAGGGCTCCCGGGCGGCTCGACCCTTCGCGGGGAGCGTAGATCGGGAGGGTCCGGAAACGAAGCTCGAAATCGTCCTCAAGCCGCTGCCTTTCCGGGGCCGGATTCGACGCGATTCCGCCCGGTCTGCTTGGCCCGGTAGAGCGCCCGGTCGGCGGTGGTGACGAGCTCGTCCGGCGTCTGGCCCCCGCCGGGCCAGGTGGCGACGCCGATGCTGACGGTGACGCGCAGCGAGCCCTGCTCGGTGGCGTGCGCCGTCCCTTCGACGGCCGCCCGCAGCCGCTCCGCGATGGCGCGCGCGCCTGCCGCGTCGGTCTCCGGCAGGACCACCGCCAGCTCTTCGCCGCCGTAGCGCGCCACCAGATCGGTGTCGCGCGCCTGCGACCGCGCCACGGCGGCCACTCCGCGCAGCACGGCGTCGCCGGCCGGATGGCCGTGCGTGTCGTTCACCTTCTTGAAGTGGTCCACGTCGAGGAGGAGCAGCGAGAGGGGCCGGCGGTAGCGCTGCGCCTCGCGCACGCGCGCCGCCAGTTGCGTGCCCAGGGAGCGGCGGTTCATCAGGCCGGTCAGGCCGTCGGTGGTGGCGAGCCGCTCGGCCTGCTCGAACAAGCGCGTGCGGACCAGCGCCGCGGCCGCCTGCAGGGCCAGCATGCCCAGCTCGGCTTGCGCCCCGTCGGGGAGCCCGTCGCGCCGGCGGGTGCCGCACACCAGCGTGCCGACGGTCACCTCGCCCGCGCGCAGAGGGAAGATCTTCAGCGCGCCGAGGCCGCGCACGGCGGTGGCGGAATCGAAGATGACGATGCGCTCCATCGCCTGCAGCTCGCGCCCGGGCAGCGGCGCTCCCAGCCGCACGACGTTGGCGACCAACCCGGGATTGTCGGCGAAGCTGAGCCCGGCGAGGGGACCCGACCCGTCTCCCGCGACGGCCTGCACGCGGTGGCGCGGACGGCCTCCCGGCCGCGCGGGTTCCTCGACCAGGGTGACCGCGCACAGGTCCAGCCCGCCCATCTCGCGGGCCTGGGCCACCGCGCAGTCCGCGGCCTGCGCCACCGTGGTGGTGCGATTCAGCTCCTCGAGGGCGCGGAAGAAGCGGGCCTTCTCCTCTTTCTCGCTGCGCACGGCGGCCAGCAGGCGCTCGCCTTCCATCGCGCGCACCACCTCGCCGGCGAGCGAGGTCAGCACCTGCTCCTCGGCGGGCCCGAAGGAGGCCTCGCGATCGGCCACCAGCGCGCCGAGGACGCGCTCCTGCCGGTCGCGCAGCGGCACGCCGCAGAAACAATGGGCGGGCGCGGGTCCTTCGTAATGTGACAAGGCGGGGCCGTCGCCCTGCAACAGGACGGGACGGGCCGCGGCGAGCACGGCGCCGAGCGCGCCCTCGCGCGTAGGCAGCGGGCCCCTGAAGAGCCGGTCGCTGCGGGAGATGGAATCGCGCAGGCGGACCGTGGCTCCGTCGGGCGAGAGCAGGAAGACCGCGACGGTGTGCGGCTGCAGCGCGGCGGCGGCGACCGACAGCGCGCCCCGGACCGAGTCCTCGATCTCCGACACGGCGGCGAGGAGCTGTCGCTCGGGATCGGTCTGGGCCGTGGCGACCAGGCGGAACTCGCGCGCGCTGCGCTCGGCGTCGGCCACGCGGCGGCGCACCGCCCCCTCTTCCGCGGTCCGCGCTGCGCGCAGGCGCGCGGCGAGCACGCCGTGGTAGAGCGCGGCGAAGACCGCGGAGAATCCTGCGTGCGCGGCGAGCAGCGGCCAGCGCAGGGGCAGCGCGCCCTGGGCGAGGAAGAGCCCCGCGTCCAGCCCCAACAACCATCCCAGCGCCGGCAGCGAGAAGCGCAGCGGCAGCGCCAGGGCGTAGCCGGCGGCCAGGAGGTACATGAGAGGGTACAGGGGACTCGACAGGCCGCCGCCGAGCTGCGCCAGGCCCAGCGCGCCCACCGCCGAGAGCGCGCACGACTCCACCGTCCAGCGCGCGGGCGCCCGCGCTCCGCTCAGCTTGCGCCTCGCCTGCCGCAGCGCCGCCCACACGCCGGCGGCCACCAGGAAGGCCCAGGAGGCGATGCGGAGACCTGTCTCTGCGGACTGCGCGAACGCGCCCTGCATGAGCAGCACCGCGAGCGCGAGCACCGCCGTGGGCATGGCGGAGATGCTCACCCAACGCCGCGCCCGCCTGCTCCAGTGCTCCGCCATTCGCGCGCCTCACTCGAATTTGACGAGCACCTCGTCGGGACGGACGAAACCGAGCTGCTCGCGGGCTTCCTTCTCCAGGACGCGCGGGGCGATGGGCGACGAGAGCGTCCGGATCCGGCGCTCCAGCCGGGCGTTGTCTGCCCGCAGCGCCTGGTTCGCCGCTTCCTGCCTGGCGATGTCCTGATCGAGCCTGCGGAGCAGGCGCACCCCGCGGGGGTCCGCCAGCGCCGCGGCCGCGATGGCCAGCGATGCCACCGCCGCTCCCGCCACCAACGCCCGCGGCCCACGAATGATCGAGAGGTCCATCGCGCGGCAGCGTTCCACGCACCACCGCACCCAGCAAGAAAACCACCCCCACATCCAACTACCCGAGACAATCAATCGCTCACACCTGCAGGCGGGCCCGGGCGAAGGCATCCAGGCGGCCCCAGCGGCCCGGGATGTCGAGCAGCTCGAGGTGGCTGAAGGGCTCGGGGAGCGCGGGGTCGACGATCAGGTGCTGCCCGTCCGAGTCGAGGCCGAGCAGCGCCCTCACGAAGAGCAGCGGCGCCCCGGTGGCCCAGGCCTGCGGGCTGCAGGCGGTCGGGTATTCGACCGGAAACCTGGTGGCGGCGCGCCGGTAACCGGCGAAGGCCTCGGGCAGGCGGTGTGGGAACAGCTCCGTGGCTTCCAGCATCGCCCGGCAGATGCGCGCGGCCTCGGCGCGGTAGCCGTAGCGACGCAATCCCCAGGCGATGATCGAGTTGTCGTGGGGCCAGACCGTGCCGAGATGGTAGCCGATCGGGTTGTACGATCCTTCCGTGTCGGCCATGGTGCGGACACCCCAGCCGGAGAACAGCGCTTCGCTCAGGAGGTGGCGCACGCAGCATTCAGCCTTGTCGGCGTCGGCGATCCCGCTCCACAGGAGGTGGCCGATGTTGGAGGTGAGCGAGTCCACCTTGCGCTTCTGCCCGTCGAGGGCGAGGGCGAAGAAGCCGCGATCCTCGATCCAGAAGTCCTCGTTGAAGCGGCGACGCAACGCCGCGGCCTGCTGCTCGAGCTCGGCCGCCCAGGCCGGATCCCCCCAGACCTCGCGGGCCAGGCGCGCCGTCCTCCGCTTGGCGTCGTACGCGTAGCCTTGCAGCTCGCAGGTCGCCCGCGGCGCGGGGGCGAGGGTGCCGTCGGCGAACACGACCGAGTCCCAGGAGTCCTTCCAGCACTGGTTCTCGAGACCAGTCTCCTTGTTGCGCCGCTCGTACTCGATGTACCCGTCGCCATCGCGATCGCCATACTGATCGATCCACGCGATCGCGGCGCGCGCCTCGCGCTCGAGCGCGCGGGCGAGGGCGGTGTCGCCGGTCCAGCGCTCGTACTCCTCCAGCAGCACCAGGAAGAGGGCGGTGGCGTCCGCGCTCCCATAATACGGAGACTGCGGGCGCTCCTCGAAGGCCGTCATCTCGCCGAGGCGCAGCTCGTGCAGGATCTTGCCCGGCTCCTCGTCCCGGAACGGATCGTCCACCCGACCCTGGAACAGGGCCAGGAGCCGCAGTGTGGTGGCCGCCAGCTCCGGGTTGTACGGAAGGGCCTGGAAGCTCGTGATGAGGCTGTCCCGGCCGAAAATGGCCATGAACCAGGGCAAGCCCGCCGCCGGGAGCGCGCCCGGGAAGATCTCGGTGCGAAAGCGCAGCGCCGCCAGATCGACCAGGCAGCGCTTGTAGGTCAGCTCGAGCGGTCTCCAGGACGAGACCAGCCTGGGCGCCGCGGCGATCCAGTCCTGCACGCTCACGCCGAGGTCGCGGCGCGCGCCGCGCTCGTACACCATCGCGCCTCCGTCACCGCGGCCGAGCCGGGGCTTGGCGACCACTTCCACCCGGGTGGTCCATTCGCCTTGCGGGTCGAGGCGCACACGGAACACCAGGCCGTCCTCCCGGATCTCGGCCGGCTGGTTTGCGGAGATCACGGTCTGCCGTTCGAAGCCCTCGCGCCGGTACCCGAGGACGAGCTGGCCATCCGTCACCCGCCGGTAGAGCTCGCCCTTCTTCTCCAGCTTGTCCTTCACCTCGAAGAGATCGGCGAAGTCGGCGGCCGCCTCGAGGCGCACCTCGAGCTCCATCGGCTTCCGGCAGTGGTTGGCGAGCGTGATGTCCTCGGAGAAGCCCCGGCCCACCGCGCGCTGGCGCACCACCGAGAGGTGCGAATCGACATAGACCGTCCCAGTGGCCATCGCGGCGAAGAACTGGACCTTGAAGTAGGCCACGTCGTCGACCGAGAGCAGCGTGGGCCGCAGGCCGTTCACGGTGAGGACCCAGCGTGAAAGAAAGCGCGTGTCGTCCAGGAACAGGCCGTGGTTCTCGGTCGGCGTGGCCTCGAGATCGCCCTGGCGATCGCTCACCACGAACTCGTTGCCGTCCAGGATGCTCACCGTACCGGCAGGCATGGCTCAGTCCGCCTTCTCGCCGGCGAACGGGCCCGCGACATGCAGCCCGAGGATTGCCCGGATGGCGAAGTCCAGGTCGCCCTGGAGATCCAGGTGGCCCCGCAGGATAGCGACCACCGGGTTGAGGCGGCCGCGTAGCAACGCGCGCACGCTCTCCTCGCCGTCGACGATCGCGGTGGCGGCGGCGTCGCCGTCCCCGGGCAGGAAAC
>DATFUN010000048.1:0-4853 GCA_035260805.1 Myxococcales bacterium
TCCGGGTCGGGACGGTGGGCGGCTACACCGACAAGATCATCGACAAGAACACGCCGATCCCCATCGAGCGATCGAAGGCGTACACCACCAACCGGGACGGCCAGGACAAGGTCAAGATCCGCATCTACCAGGGCGAGTCGAACAAGGCGGCCGAGTGCGAGCTCCTCGGCGAGTTCGAGTTCAGCGGGTTCCGCATCGCGTACCGGGGCGAGGTGCGCATCGAGGTGACCTTCGAGATCGACACCAACGGCATCGTGCACGTCACCGCCGCGGACGTGGAGACCGGTCAGAAGACGACCACCACCATCCGCCTCTCCTCGGGCCTGACCGAGGAGATGATCCGGGCTGCGCAGGTCAAGAACGCGGCAACCCACCTCGCCCGCGGGGCAGCGGCGTAGGCCCGCTCCAAGCGAATGGACGAGACTTTTGAGATCGAAGCGGCGGCGCTGGCCCAGGTGCTGGACGAGCTGGACTATTTCCAGATCCTGAAGATCGGCCAGGGCGTGGCCCCCAACGAGATCAAGTCCGCGTATTACCGCGAGTCGCGGTCCTACCATCCCGACCGCTTCTACCAGCTGCCGAACACCGAGCTGAAGGAATCGATCGGGCGCATCTACAAGCGCATCAACGAGGCGTACGTCTGCCTGCGCGACGACGTGAAGCGCGCCAAGTACCTGGCGGACGTGAGCGGCCCAGAGCGGCAGAAGAAGCTGCGCTTCGTCGAGGCGAGCGAGCAGGAGATGAAGAAGGACAAGGAGCAGGAGATCGGCACCACGCCGCAGGGCCGGAAGTTCTTCATGGCGGGCCTGTCGGACATGGCCGCGCAGCGCTTCGCAGCGGCCGAGCGCAATTTCAAGATGGCCCTGACCTTCGAGCCGAACAACCCCAACTACAAGGCCAAGCGCGACGAGGCCGGGAAGCTGATCAAGAACGACATGACGGTACGCTAGCGGCCGCCCATAGGGCGGCCCTATGTCTTTAGCGCGGCCAGTCTGGCGTGGCCGGCGCGGCCGAGGCTCCAGATGCCCTTCGACGTCTTCTGCGTGGCGCTCCTGATCACCTTCGCCGTCTGGGGCGCCTTCCGCGGATTCGTCCGGCAGTTCTTCGGCCTGCTCGGTTTCGCGGGCGGCATCCTGCTCGCGCGCCTGGCGGCTCCTCCCTTCGGCGAGGCATTCGGCGCCGATCTGCGCATCTCGCCCGCGGTGGCCACCGCCGCCCTGGCCTTCATCTTCTTCGTCCTCGCCGAGGTGGTGGCCAAGGTGACCGGGCGCATCGTCCACCAGCAGCTGGGCGGCGGGGTCAGCGGCAGCTTGAATCGGGTGGGCGGCGCCCTCCTCGGGACGTCGAAGGGATTCCTGATGGTGTGGGCCCTCGCCAGCCTGATCGCGCTGGTGCGGCCGCACCTCAAGCGCGTGGAGCGCGACACGCCGGTGGCGAAGCTCGACCTGAAGGAATCCTACGCGGTGCAGACCGCCGGCAAGACGAACCTGATCACGCGCCTGCGCGAGGGCGGTCTGCAGGACGAGGCCGAAACGGTCCGCAAGCGGCTGGGCAACAGGTGAGCGCGCGGATCGATCAGCAGCGCCGTCCGCTCGCCTCATTGCCGGAACGTCAGCGCCACACCTCGAGGCGGACGTCGTCGTAGAGCACGTCCCCCTCGTAGTAGTTGGTGTGCGGGTCGCCGAACATGAACCAGTCTGGCCAGGTCGCCCCCGCCGGCCAGTTGGGAAACGAGGCGTCCAAGGACGGCAGGTGGCCTTCGTCCACGCAGCGCGAGGCGTCTTCCGCCGCGCTCCGGTTGAAGTGCCACACGCAGCTCGCGGCGGCGTCGATGGTCGAGCGGTACGTGCTCTGCCCGCCGTAGCGGAACCGCCCCGAGATCTCCATCGTGAACCGTCCGTCGCTGCGCTCGATCGAGACGCGATACCATTCGCCCGGCAGGTACGAGTCCACGGCGCGGACGTCCCCGGACGGCTGCCACGCGCCCGCGGAGTACGACAGGAACGGCTTCCCGGTCAGCTCGGTGCCTTGGCCCTTGCCGTCCAGCGCGAACATCATGATCGGGTGCTCGCCGCTGACCACGAACTGGCGCCCGTCGAAGATCTGCATCCAGGGAGGCACGTTGTTGTCGGAGTCGATCACCACCTTCCGGTGGTGGTGGATCCAGGTGTTGTTGTGCGGCCTGGGCACCGAGTCGAGGATGGTCAGCCAGTAGAAGCCGTTCTGGGCGGTGGCGTCGTCGTTCGACCACGGCTCCGCGGTCTCGCCGCCGCCGTAACCGTTCAGCCCCGGCCGTCCGTCGCCGAAGTTCGCGAACCCGACCCGCAAGGAGACGCGATAGCGCTCAGGCAGCGGACGGGTGGGACGCACCACCGTGGCGTCGGTGTGGGCCGGCGAACCGATGCGCAACACGCGGTTCGACGGATCGGCCGGGTCGGCGACGATCGATGCGTGGCTCGAGAACGGCGAGCCGCGGGTGCGCGTATACGACTCCAGCGTCAGCCAGCCACCGCGCCCGAAGGCCGAAGAGATGCGAAAGCCTTGCGGCTGCACGACGTTCTGCTTGCGGAAGAACGCGCCCTGGTCCGCGAACGGTCCGTCGTCGGGCACGGGGTCGGCCTGCCATTGCGGCGCGCCCAGGTCCGACGACTGGAAGTCCTCCTCGGATTCGACCACCCAGCCGGGCGTGCCCCCGTCCGGCTGGCTGGGCTGCCCACCGGCGTCCGGCTGGGCGGGCTGCCCACCAGCGTCCGGCGGCCCGATCGCCGGATCGCCGGGCGGGGGAGCGCCGGCCCGCGAGCAAGCGAAGGCTGCGGCTGCGAGGCAGGCCAGGGAAATGCGCATGCGGGATGGACCCTCCGCCCCGCAAGTTCATTCCTCGTCCGCCCGTGCGCACGCGTGAGGCCTATTCTTCGCGCAAGGCGGCGCCGTCCAGCTTCGAGAGGCGCGCTTCGCAGAAGGCGCGATCGACGGCGATGGTGTCGCCGCGCCGCTCGGGCGCCTCGAACAATACGTCCGCGAGCACTTCCTCGAGGATGCTGCGCAGCCCGCGCGCGCCCAGCCGCTTGTCGACGGCGTACTGGACCACGGACCGCAGGGCGTCCTCCTTCAGGTCCAGCTCGACCCCGTCCAGCTTGAGCGCCTCGCGGTACTCCTTGACCAGCGAATCGGGTGGCGCGGTCAACACCTGGTAGAGCTCGCCCACCGACAGCTCGCTGAGCTGCACCTGCACCGGGATCCGCCCCAGCAGCTCGGCGAGCATGCCGTATTCGACCAGCTCCTTCACGCGGAGCCGGCTCTTGCCTTGCCGCCGGCCCTCGGCGCCGAAGCCCACCTGCTTGTCGATTTGCGCCTGGTGCAGATCGGTGAAGGTGCCGGCGCAGATGAAGAGGATGTCGCTGGTGTCCACCTGCACGAAGTCGTGCTTGTTCCAGTGCTGGGTCACGTTGAGGGGCACGAAGATCTCGCGACCCTCGAGGAGCTTGAGCAGCGCCTGCTGCACGCCCTCGCCGCCGATGTCGCGGCTGCCGGCGCCCGTGCGCGAGGAGCCGCTGCGCCGGGCGATCTTGTCGATCTCGTCGATGAAGATGATGCCGCGCTCGGTCGCGTCGATCGAGTGGCCGCTCTTGAAGAGCAGCTCGGCGACCATCACCTCCACGTCCTTCCCGTAGTAGCCCGCCTCGGTATATTCAGTGGCGTCGACGACGGTGAACGGCACCTCCAGCAGCTCGGCCAGGTTGCGCGCGATGTGCGTCTTGCCGGACCCGGTCGGACCCATGAGGAGCAGGTTCGTCTTGCGCAAGAGCGTCTTTGCGCCCGAGCGGCGTTGCTCGATGCGCTTGAGGTGCTGGTGCGCGGCGGTCGCCACCGCCCGCTTCGCGGCTTCCTGGCCGATCACGTACCGATCGAGGTGGTCGTAGATCTGCCGCGGCGTGAGGACGCGGACCTCTTCGTGTCGCGGCACGCGGCGCGCGCCCCCCGCGGGCATTCCCAGCCCCTTGCGCTCCGGCCCGTCCTTCGGCATGCCGCCTCAGCATAACGCGACCGGTGGGAGTCGCGTCAGGGGGATCCGCCCTACGCCGGAGGAAGTAAAAAAAGCGCGGCGCACGCTGGGGTCCAGGCGCGCCTGGCCGCTGTCTGTGGCCTGTTGTGCGCCCGCGGCGCACGGCGCTCCCGCGCCGTTCAACAGCTCAGCGCCGCCCGATGGGCACCGACTGGCGCAACGCGGCCTCGACGCGCGGCAGGGCCTCGTCGATGTCGCGGAGCGATACGGCCCCCACGCTCAGCCGGAACCAGCCCGTCTCGCCTTCCAGCCCGAACGCCTGGAAGGGCACCATGGCGAACCCGGCCTCCCGCAAGAGGTAGCTGCGCACCTCGTCGTTGGAGCGGAAACCGCGCTTGCCGATCAGGTCGAACTGGACGGAGAGGTAGATCGCGCCCTGCGGGGAGATGTCGCGCACCGGCAATCCCGCGGCGTGCATGGCGGAGAAGCCCTGGTGCAGCCGGTCCAGGCGCGCCTCGAGCTGCGCCCGGAACTCGCGGCCATAGGCGTCCACCGCGGCGGAGTCGCGCAGCAGCTCGGCGGTGGCCACCTGCTCGGCCCGCGGGGCCCAGGCGCCGACGTGGCCGAGGAAGTCGCGGATGGCGGAGATGACCGCCGGCGGGCCCACTCCCCAGCCGACGCGCAGGCCGGTGGCGGCGAACGCCTTGGAGATCCCGTCCACGAAGATCACGTAGGGCGCCGACTCGGGGACCAGGCGCGCCGGGGTCTCGTGCCGGGCCTTCCCGAACGTCAGGGTCCAGTAGACGTGGTCGTAGAGGAGGTACAGCGGCTTGTCGCCGCTCTGCGCGCG
>DATFUN010000049.1:0-4990 GCA_035260805.1 Myxococcales bacterium
GGCGCGGCGGCGCCATCGCCGCCTCGCTGATCGCCCTGGCGCCCGCCGCCGCGCCCGCCGCCGACTGGACGGGCCTCGATCGGGCCCCGCGCCGCTGGCTGGTGGCATTCAAGCTCGACCGCTACGACCCGCAGATCGATACCGAGAAGGGACTCAACGGAGCGCAGCCGTACCACGACATCTTTCACGGGCGCGCGCCGCCGCGGTACCAGCTCGAGGTCGACTACCAGGCGCTGCATCCGTTTGGCGCGGTGCTCTTCGGCCTCACCGCCGGCTTCTGGCAGAACCACGGGAAGGGGCTGCTCCCCAGCACGGGCGCTCCGTCGAACGACAACGCCACCATCAACATCGTCCCTGTCGGTTTCGTCGCCGGCTACCGGCTGGACTGGTTCGCCGACCGATATCGGTGGCTCCCCATCGTCCCCTACGCGCAGGTGGGACTGACGGCCGCCCTGTGGGCCTCGTTCAACGGGGCCGGCAACGTCACGAACGCCCCCTCGGGAGGGCGCGGGTCGGGTTGGAGCTACGGGTACACCACCGCGCTGGGCGTGGCGATCGACCTGGGCGCCATCGACCTGGGGCTGGCGCGCGAGGCGTACGTCGACACGGGCATCCAGCGCACGTCGATCTTCGCCGAGTACGGCTGGACCCGGCTGAACGACTTCGGCAAGGCGGGTACGCTGATCCTGAGCGATCGGGCGTGGCGCTTCGGCGTCTCCGTGGAATTCTAGCGCCGTCTCCCGGTCGCGAAGCGGACCAACGGGGAGAGATCCACCTTGTGCTGCTGCACCATCGCGGTGAGCAGCCCGCGGCCCACCCGGGCCAGATCGCCCAGCCGGGAGATGCGCTCCACCATGCGCGCGACGCGGGCCTGCTCGCCGGGCGGCACCGCGCGCGTGAGCCGCTCGCGGGCGCGGTCGAACACCTCCACCGCCCGGTCGATCTGCGACAGCTCGCGCTCGCGTAGGACGCGCGAGACCATCTTCCAGATGTCCGTCTCCGCCTCGAAGTATTCGCGGCGGTCGCCCGGCTTGCGCGATCGCTTCACCACGCCCCAGCGCTCCAGATCGGCGAGGGTCATCGAGGCAGCGCCGCTGGAGATGGCCAGGCGCTCGCACAGCTCCGCGGCGCCGAGCGGCTCGCCGGTCAGGTAGAGGACCGTCCACAGGCGCCCCATCACGCGCTTGAAGCCCCAGAACTCCATCAAGGCGCCGACCGCGTCGGCCACCTCGTGGATCAGCTCGCGCTCTTCCTCCCGCGTCGCCATGTCCGGGAGTGTATTCGCGGCCGGAGCTTCGGGCATCGTCGGCTCGTCGTCAGCGCGATCGGGAGAGCAGTACCTGGGCCACTTGCGCGAGCAGGTCGCGGGTGGGGCTCTGCGGGACCGGCCCCAGCGCCTCCAGGGCCGCATCGCGCTCGCGCTCGGCGATCCTGCGGGCGGCCCCGAGAGCGCCGGTGCGGTTCAGCTTCACCGCGAAGGCGCGCACGCGGGCGTGCTGCAGCTCTTCGGCCTCCGCGCCCTGCGCGGCGAGCAGCTTGCCCAGCTCTTCCCGCAGGACGGGAAGCCGCTTGAGCGCGATGGCCAGCGGCAGGCTCGGCTTCCCTTCCGCCACGTCGGCCAGCACGGCCTTGCCCAGCGTGCTCGCGTCCGCCTCGAAATCGAGCAGGTCGTCGGCGATCTGGAAGGCGCTGCCCGCGCGCTGCCCGAACTCGCGCAGCGCCTCGACGACCGCGCGCGCCGCGCCCGCGGCCAGCGCGCCCGCCTCGCCGCACCAGGCGAAGAGCGCCCCGGTCTTCTTCGCCGCGATGGTGAGCGCGTCCTCCTGCGTGAAGTCGGTGCGCCCGCGCAGCGCGAGCTGCCGCGCCTCTCCCGCAACCAGCGTGCGCAAGGTCCGCACCAGCGCCTCCACCGCTCCCGGCGTGCGCGAGCGCAGCGCCAGGTCGAGCGAGGCCGCGAGCAGCCAATCCCCCGCCAGCACCGAGACGCCGTTGCCGTATGCGACGCGCGGGGCGGGCATGCCCCGCCGGGTGAGCCCGTCGTCGATCACGTCGTCGTGCAGGAGCGTCGCGGAGTGCACCAGCTCGGCGACCACCGCCAGCGCCACGCGTCCGCGCGAGCGACGCCCCGGGGCCGCGGCGCGCGCGGAGAGCAGGGTGAGCAGCGGGCGGACCCGCTTGCCCCCGGAACGCACCAGGGCTTCCGCGGCCGGGGCCAGCTCCCTCGGCCCCTGGCGAGCCGCCCCGACGAGCAGGCGCTCCAGCCGGGGAAGCCCCTCGGCCGCGGCGGTGACCGGGAGCAGCTGCGCGGCCGAAGGGCGCGCCTCGGGCCGGGCTGCCGCCTCGACCAGGTCTGCGAGGCCGGCTGAGGTGAGCGCCGCCATGTGCCTCCGGTTCGCCGAAGTTTCAGAAACTTTTGAAGCAATTAACGGTCGGCGCGGGTCCTGTCAACCGCGGACGGGCGGCAGAATGCGCGCGGATGCCCGCCTTCCTGCTCACCTGGAGCCCGGACCGCTTCCCGTGGACCGACCTGCCTGGTACGAGGGTCCAAACTGGCGGGGCCCGGGCTACTGCCACTACGTCGACCTGGTCTACGACGTCCTCCTCGACCCTGCCCGCGACGCCCTCCTGCCTCGGGAGGCGCTCCGCTCGGGAAGGCTCGCGCGCATGCACTGGGACACCCAGTCCTCCGGCGTGCGGATCCCCGACGAGGTGGTCGCCCAGCTGGAGCGGACCTGGGGCTCATTGTCGCGCGGCAGGTAGGAGAATATGCTCCCCCGCCCCACAGGAGGCCTTCCCATGACCGTCCGCAACAGCTTGTTCGCGGCCCTATCGGTCTTCGCGCTCGCTCCCGCCGCCCCGGCCTGGAACCGGAGCCCAGCAGTCGAGTTCGCCACTCTTCCTCCAGGGCTTCGCAATCCCGAAGGCATCACCGTCGATCGGAGCACGGGACAGTTCTACGTCGCCGACTTCGATTACCGCGGCAGCCGGACCGGCAACGGCCAGATCGCCGTCTTCAGCCAGTCCGGCCGCCTGCTGCGCGTGCTGAACGTGCCGGGCACTTCCTCGGCGCTCCTCGGCCTCGACTTCCATCCCACCACCGGCGAGTTGCTGGTCATCGACTTCGGAGGGCACAAGGTCGTGCGCGTGAATCCCCAGACGGGCGCTTCGGCGCCGTTCACGACCATCCCGGGGGCCTCGGGTCCGAACGCGCTGGCGTTCGATCTCCCCGCGGGCAACGTCTACATCTCGGACTCCTTCCAGGGAATCATCTGGAGGACGGGGGCGGGCGGCGGCGCCGCGGTCCCATGGGTCACCAGCCCGCTGCTCGCGACCACCGGTGTCCCGCCGTTCGGAGCGAACGGCATGGCGTTCAACAAGGCGCAGTCCATCCTCTTCGTCGCCAACACCGGCAACGACACCATCGTGCGCATCCCGGTCGTAGCCGGTGTGCCGGGGACGCCAGACACGTTCGTGAACAGCATCAACGGCGCGGACGGGCTCGTCATCGACGACGAGGACAACCTGTGGGTGTGCGCCAACCAGGCGGACGAGATCGTGGTCGTCGACAAGACGGGGAAGGCGATCGCCAAGCTGGGCGACTTCGAGGGCATCGCTCCCGACGGTTCGCCGCGCGGCCTGCTCTTCCCTGCCAGCCTCGTCTTCTTCGGCGAGTTCGTCTACGTCACCAACCTGGCCCTGGACCTGCGCGACTTCAATCCGCAGTTCAACGCGGTGGACTCGCAGTGGGCGGCGGAGGTGACGACGTACAACGTGGCGAGGATCTCCCGGCACTTGCCGCCGCTGCGCGACCAGAAACACTGAGCGCGTGGCGCCGCGCGCGAGGTGGATGCTAAGAGAGGCGCGTGCGAGCCCTGGCCGCAGTCCTTCTCGCGACCGGGCTCGCGCACGCGGCGCGCGCCGCTCCGCGCGACGAGCTGTTCGATCCGCTCAAGGCCATCGAGTACGAGCTCTACGATTTCGCTCCCGAGGTGCAGGCCGAGTGGGAGGCCTCGCGCTACGCGGCGAACGCGCTCCGGCTCGACCTGGGGAGCGTCACGCTCAAGGAGCTGTTTTCGGTCGAGGAAGCGCAGGTCAACGTGCGCGCGCTGCCCTGGCTAGGCTTCCACCTGGACGTGCAGGACGACGGGACCCGCGAAGCGGAGGTCGCGCGCTTCTCCGCCGACGTCCTGCTGCGGGTCGCGCCGGGCCTGGAGCTTCTGGCCTCCGGCACGCCCGACGTGGTGAAGCAGGACACCGCGATCGGTTTCGGGGTGCTCTTCACCAGCCCCGACCGTACGCGCTATGCGGCCGTGCGGCTGCTCGACGACGCCGCCTTCTTCAACCTGCGGAACCCGTCCGGCGCGCACCGCGACGGGCCGGTGTGGCGCGCGCAGGCGGAGGCGCGGTGGGCGGACGGGCCGTTCTCCGCCTGGGTCCGCGCGGACCTGGGGACTGCCAGCGATGTGCGGTTCGCGTCCGCGCCTCCCCAAGCCGTGCAGGCCACTTCCGATCAGCGCAGCGACCTCGAGGCGCACCTGCGCTGGGCTACGCGCACGTTCGCCGCGGGAGTCCGCCTCACCGCGCGCCGCCTGGACGACGCGCACTTCGCGCAAGGCGGCGAGACCGCGCTGCGCCGCGGGTTCGCCTATGCCCGCGCGTACCTCCTCGCGCCCGTCCTGCCGCGGCTCGCGCTGCGGGCCGTCGCGCTCGGCTGGTGGGAGCGGGCGCGCGGCCTCGATGCGGGCGCGCGCTTCGGATTGTCGCGCTGGGACCTGGGCGGCCGCCTGGGCGCGGTGTTCACGCCCGGCGAGCAGTGGACTTTCGAGGGAGGCTACGTCCGGCTGCACAGCGCGCAGGACCTGGACGGCGCGCCGCTCGACCGCTGGGGCGACAAGGCGTACGCCACCGTGCGCTGGACGCCGCGCGAGCGGGTCTGGCTGCACTTCCTCATCAGCCACCAGGTGACCACCGGCGCCTTCGGCGGGTTCAA
>DATFUN010000050.1:0-5762 GCA_035260805.1 Myxococcales bacterium
GGACGCGCTGGACTCGGTAGCGCGGGTGTTCGGCCGCTCGCGGGGCGACATCGAATCGCTGGTGGAAGGCGTCCGCATCGTCGACTGGACCCGAGATCCCTTCGCTCGCGGCGCCTATGCCTACGAGCTGGCCGGCTCCCCTCCCGACCTGCTCCCGCGGCTCGCAGCGCCGATCGACCAAACGATCTTCTTCGCCGGCGAGGCCACCAGCTTGACCGGCCGCGGCGGCACCGTCGACGGCGCCCTGGAAACCGGCTCCCGCGCCGCCCGGGAACTCCTGCGGACTCTGTAAGGACTAAATCGTTTCACGCGAAGCGTGGAAGGCGTTGGAAGCGTGGAAGGAATGCTGGTCTATCCGGAGGCGATCACGTTGAGCACGGTGTCGCGGTAGGTGCGGCCCAGGACTCCGCAGAGGGTCGCGAGGAACTTGAAGGCCACGCTGAAGTTCACCTGCTGGGCCTTGTCCAGCGCGTCGGATTCGACGCGCGAGAGGCGCGAGGGCGTGACGCTGACCACCGAGGCCGAGCGGGGCTTGCCGTCCACGAAGGCCATGAAGCCGAACAGATCGCGCGGGCCGAGGCGCGCGAGCGTGCGGTCCTCGCCGGGCCCCAGGTGCTTGCGCACCTCCAGCTCTCCGCGCCGGACCACATAGAAGCTGCGCGTCTTCTCGCCCTCGTTCACCACCCTCTCTCCCGCCCGCGTTTCCAGCTCCTGTCCGAGCACCGCGAGCCAGGCGGCCTCTTCGACCGACAGATGCGGCGCGCGTCCCCCGCTTCCGGACTGCGGCGGGGGAGGGCGGCTGATCCCCGGCCGCGGCGACAGCCGGGCGGCGACCTCGTTGGCCGCACGGAGCTTCTCGCTGATCGAGCGCGCGTACACCGCGAGCAGCGCGGTGGCCAGCTCGCGATGGGACAAGAGCTCGTGCCGGAGCGGATTCTTCTCGATCGCGCGGACGATGGTGGCTCTGGCCGCGACGTGCCGCACACCCTCGGGCATCTCGGCGAAAGGCTCCACCTCGCCGAACAGATCGCCCGGCCGCAGCTGCCCCAGGACGACGTCGCCGGACTTCGTCTTGGCGCGGAGATCCACCCCGCCCGAGGCGATCAGGTAGATGCATTCCGAGGGATGCCCGGCGACGAGGATCTCGTCGCCCGCGGAAAATTCGTCGAGCTTCGACAGCGCTTCGAGGCGGTCGCGGTCCTTCCGGTCGAGCTTCTCGAAGCGCTCGCTGGTCGCGAAGGCGAACATGGATCCCCCGCTCGCGCCGCCAAGCTGCCTGATCCGGCCGCGCGCCGCAAGGCTTCAACGGGCGAGGCGGAAGCCGATGTTCGAGTAGCGCGCGTCGGGCTTCCACGCGTTCCGGTTCGCGCAGCGGAGCTGCGGAGGGTGCGCGTTCCAGGCGCCGCCGCGCGCGACGCGCAAGCCGGGAGCCGGCGCCGCATGGCGTGCCCCTAGACCGAGCAGCCTCCGGTGCAGCTCGGGATCGAACAGGTCGGCGACCCATTCCCAGACGTTCCCCGCCGCATCGAGCAGCCCGTGCGGGCTGCGGCCCGAGGGAAAGCAGCCGACCGGAAGCGTATGGCGTGGCCCGCCTCTCGCCGCGGCGCGGGCCGGATCCCATTCCTCGCCCCAGGGATAGCGACGGCCGTCCTCGCCGCGGGCGGCGCGTTCCCACTCGGCCTCCGTCGGCAAACGCGCCTCGGCGAAGCGCGCGTACGCCTCGGCCTCGTACCAGCTCGCGCCGACCAGCGGCTGGTTCGGGCCCAGGTAGGCTCGCCACGCCTCGTCGTCCCAGAACCGCGGCCGATCGATGCGGTTCCGCTCCCGCCACTCCCATCCCTCGTCGGACCACAGCGCGCGGTCGTGATAGCCCTTCCGCACGAATCCGGCGAGCTCGCCGACCGTCACGGGCACCAGCCCGATCTCGAAGGCAGCAGTGCGGGCCTCGATGCGCGGCTGCTCGGCGGGCTCGCCCTCCGGCGGATCGCTGCCGCGCCAGAAGCCGCCCGCCGGGACCCCCAGGAAGGTGCCGGGCCTCGGATCGCGCTCGCCCAGCGCGCGGGCGGCGGCGACGCGGTCCTCGAGCGGCGCGGCCGGGTCCTCGAGCACCGGAGGCAGGGAAGGCACGCTCCCGGAATACCAGAGGGCGCCCCGCTCGCGCAGGGCGCCCCCCGGCCGCCGCGCCTGACGATCCCTACGGGAAGGGTAGAGGGTCGTCCGACGTGAAGTCGACCTTGCTGAAATCGTAGTCGTTGGCTGAACCGTCGATCGAAGGCACGGCCCCGAAGGCCGGATCGCATGCCGCCGCGGTGGCCACCGTGCTCTGCGTCGTGCGCGCGAAGACGGTCGCGCCCGGCGGAACGCTGCTGGCGTCCTCCAGCTTGATCATCCAGTACGTCTCGCGCGGATCGTGGCCCTGCGCGCAGGTGACCGCCTCCCACTTCCGGTTGGCGGGGATCTGTCCGCCGGCCGCGCCGGCGTCGCCGCGGAAGTGCACGCCGTCGCTGGCCACGATCCACCGCGCGACCGCCGTCACCGGGGTGGTCCCCGGCGCTGCCGGCGTCTGACCGGTGCAGCGCAGGGTCAGGTCGTCGACGAACTTGAGGCTCCCGCCCTTGCCGGTCTGCTTGAAGAAGACGGAGTGGCCGTTGCGCGGCAGGTCGGAGTTGACCTTCAGGTTGACCATCGTCACCAGCACCTTCTTGTCGGCAGGCGTCGCGGTGAAGTCGAGCGTCAGCTGCCCGGAGACGGCATCGCCGGTCACCGAGGCGAGCTTGTCCAGGTCGAGTTTCGCGGTCCCCGAGCCGTCGTGGTTGGAGGGGTCGCGCTGCACGGCCGCGTCGTACACGGTGACGAACGAGGTGTCGGGGTCGGCGACCTTCTTGACCTGCAGGGTGGCGGTGAAAGAGTGATCCGCCGTCTTCACGATCGAGTACCTGTAGTCGAAACCGTCGACCACCCGCTCCCAGACGTGCGTTCCGCCGTCGCGCCGCCGGGGCGAGAAGGGGATGATGCGGCGGATGGGCCGCAGCACGCGCCAGATGCTTCCGTTGGTGGCCGCGACCACCGAATGCGCCCGCAGGAAGAGGTGCGGGTGGCACGGGTCGTCGACCGCCGCCTGCGCTGCATCGGCAGCGGTCAGCGATTGCGCGCCGCTCGCCGAGGCGTCGAAATTCTCCGGCACAGCGTCAGCCGCGCCGATGTCCAGCGCCAGCGCGTCGAAGGAAGGGGTCGCCTTCGAGAAGTCGTCCCGGGCGGCCCCGCCGCACGCCGCCATCGCCGCAACCACCGCCAGGACTCCGATCTGCCGCATGTTGTCGTGCCTCCAGGGAGGGATTCGCGTGGTACGGGCGGCGGACCCGTCAGGCGTCCGGCGGGTTAATCGGCCGCCCGCAGTCCAGGAGCGGACATGCCGCTGAAGGCGGTCGTCTACGATCTCGACGGCACCTTGGTGGACTCGCGCGGCGATCTCGCCGACTCGGTGAACGCGATGCTCGAGGCGCTGGGCCTGCCCCGCCGCCCGGACGAAATCATCTGGAGTTTCATCGGCGAAGGGGCGGAGAGGCTGGTGCGGCGGTCACTGGGCCCTTTGCACGAGGACCTCCTCCCGGAAGCCCTGAAGAGCTGGCGCGCGGAGTATGCCCGGCGGCTGCTCGTGAAGACGCGCCCATATCCAGGGATCCCCGAGCTGCTGCTGGTCCCGCCCGAGGCGCGCGGGGTCCTGACCAACAAGCCCGGCGGGTTCGCCCGCGAGATCCTGCAGGGTCTCGGGATGCTCGGCGCGTTTCAGGCGGTGATCGGCGGCGACGAGGCGCCGCGCAAGCCCGAGCCCGAGGGCCTGCTCGCGATGTGCCGGGCCCTGGGATCGGACCCCGCCGGGACGCTCTTGGTGGGCGACTCGACGGTGGACGTCGCGACGGGCCACGCGGCCGGAGTGCGCGTGTGCGCGGTCACCTGGGGGCTGGGGCCGCGCGACGCGCTCGCCGCCGCCGCCCCCGACGAGCTGTGCGACACGCCGGACGCCGTGGCGGCAATGCTGCGCAGAGCGTGACTCCGCTCGGGCCGCGGGATCGCTCCGGAGTGCCGTTTCGCCCGCCTGCTCGTCGGCCGGCCCGCCCGCGCACAGCGGCGGCCGTTTTCGCTGGCGCGCTGTCCGCCGCGTCGCGACACTCCGGTACGGGCCTTGACTCTTTCCCCGCTGCGGGTGAGAGAGGGGCGCGCTTTCGCAGGATCGGGAGGCAAACGGCCGTGGGAGAGAACGCTCGCATCACCGTCGACGGAAAGGAGCTCGAGTTCCCGGTCGTCACCGGCAGCGAGGGTGAGAAGGGCATCGACATCCAGAACCTCCGGGCGAAGACGGGCGTGGTGACGCTCGACCCGGCGTTCATGAACACGGCCTCCGTGCAGAGCGCGGTGACCTTCCTGGACGGCGAGAAGGGGATCCTCCGCTACCGGGGCATCCCCATCGAGGAGCTGGGCGAGCGCAGCAGCTTCGTGGAGACGGCGTACCTCTTGATCTACGGCACGCTCCCCGACCGGGCCGAGCTGGAGAAGTTCTCGCAGCTGCTCACCCGGCATTCGATGATCCACGAGGACATGCGCCGGTTCTTCGACGGCTACCCGATCACCGCCCATCCGATGGCGATCCTCTCCGCCATGGTGACCTCGCTTTCGTCCTACTACCCGTACGCGCTGAACGCGAAGTCCGACGAGTACCGCGACATCACCATCGCGCGCCTGATGGGCAAGCTGCCCACCATCGCCGCCTTCTCGTACAAGAAGAACATCGGGCATCCCTTCATCTACCCGCGCAACGACCTCGACTACTGCGCGAACTTCCTCCACATGATGTTCGCGGTGCCCGCCGAGCCCTACCGGCCCGATCCGGTGGCGGTGCGCGCGCTCAATCTCTTGCTGATCCTGCACGCCGACCACGAGCAGAACTGCTCGACCAGCACGGTGCGCATGGTGGGGAGCGCGCAGACCAACCTGTTCGCCTCGATCAGCGCGGGAATCTGCGCGCTGTGGGGGCCGCTGCACGGCGGGGCGAATCAGGAAGTGGTCGAGATGCTCGAGGACATCCGCAAGAAGGGACTGTCCGCCAAGCAGTTCATCGACCAGGTCAAGGACAAGAAGAGCGGCATCCGGCTGATGGGCTTCGGGCACCGCGTCTACAAGAACTTCGACCCGCGGGCGAAGATCATCAAGAAGTCCTGCGACGAGGTGTTGCAGAAGCTGGGCATCCGCGATCCCATGCTCGACCTGGCGAAGGAGCTGGAGGAGACGGCGCTGCGGGATCCGTACTTCGTCGAGCGGAAGCTGTACCCGAACGTCGACTTCTACTCGGGCATCATCTACAAGGCGCTCGGCATCCCCACCCAGATGTTCACGGTGCTGTTCGCCCTCGGCCGCCTTCCCGGCTGGATCGCGCACTGGAAGGAGATGATCGAGGACCCGAACACCAAGATCGCCCGGCCCCGGCAGATCTACACGGGGCCCACCGAGACGCACTACGTGCCGCTCGAGAAGCGCTAGCCCTACCCGGGCTTGATGGCGGCGACCACTCCGGTGGTGATGGCCGGCACGTAGGTGATGAGCAGCACTCCGACGGCCATGATGATGAGGAAGGGAAGGGCCTTCCGGTAGAGCAGCGGGAGCGGCTTGCCGAAACGGCTGGCGCTGAGGAACAGGTTGAGCCCCATCGGCGGGAAGAGGAACCCCAGCTCCAGGTTGGCGAGGAACACCACCCCGAGGTGCACGGG
>DATFUN010000051.1:0-7315 GCA_035260805.1 Myxococcales bacterium
CGACCGTGGTCCCCACCTCCTCGCCTCGCACCACGCGCAGGATGTTGCCGCGCACTCCGAGGTCGAACACGATGATCGGCAGGTCGTTGTCCATGCAGAGCGAGATGGCGGTGGAGTCCATCACCTTGAGGTTCTTCTTCAGCACGTCGATATAGCTGACCTGCGTGTACCGCTCGGCGCTGGGGTCCTTCACCGGATCGGCCGAGTAGATGCCGTCTACCTTTGTCGCCTTGAGGATCACCTCGGCGTGGATCTCCATCGCGCGCAGGGAGGCGGCGGTGTCGGTGGTGAAGTACGGATTGCCGGTGCCCCCCGCGAAGATCACCACCCTGCCCTTCTCCAGGTGGCGCACGGCGCGGCGGCGGATGTACGGCTCGGCGAGCTGCTGCATCTCGATGGCCGACTGCACCCGGGTGTAGACGCCGCGCTTCTCCAGCGAATCCTGCAAGGCCAGCGCGTTGATCACCGTGGCCAGCATGCCCATGTAGTCGGCGCTGGCGCGGTCCATCCCCTCGGTGGAGGCGGAGACGCCGCGGAAGATGTTTCCGCCGCCGATGACCACACCGACCTCGACGCCCAGCTCGGTGACGTCGCGGATCTCTCCCGCGACCTGCTCCAGCACCTTGGGGGAGATGCCGTACTTGTTGTCCCCCATCAGCGCCTCGCCGGAGAGTTTCAGCAGGATGCGTTTGAACCGCGTGGTCGTTGGGTTTTCGGGCAAGATGCAACCTCGGCACGCTCGGCGAGCCGCGGGAAGCTAGCTTGCGTGGTCGGGACGGTCAAGGACGGCCGCCGCCGTATCCGCCGGCAGAACGCCCGTGGAGCGCGGACCGGTATGCGGCTTTGCCGCTCAGTTCGCGTCCTCGGGTACCTCCTTGCCGGTGAGCTCCGGCGCGAGCAGCGGGCGCGGAGAGGTCTCGACCGGGAGCAGCGCCTCGACCTCGACGTCGACGTTCGCGGCGTGCAGCTCCTCGAACCTGCGGGCCCCCGGCAGCACGCGCGACTCGAGCGAGCCGACCGCCTCGTTGTAGGCCCGCACCGTCCCGTCGATCTGCCGGCCCAGCTTGGCCAGGTGCCGGGCGGTGTCCGAGATGCGCTTGTGCAGGTCGCGCCCCAGGTTCGCGATCTCGCGCGCGTTGATCGCCAGCTTCTCCTGCTTCCAGCCGTGCGCAATGGTGAGCAGCAGCGCGGCGAGCGTGGTGGGCGTGGCGAGCACCACCCGGTAGCGCAGCGCGTGCTCGAGCAGCTCGCGGTCGTGCTCGAGCGCGGCGCTGAACAGCGCGTCGTGCGGGAGGAAGAGCACGATCAGCTCGAGGCTGTCCTCGAACGCCTCCCAGTACGTCTTGCGGCCCAGCTGCGTCACGTGCTGCCGCACCTGGGCCGCGTGGGCACGCAGGTGCGCCGCCCGCGCCGCCTCGTCGGACGTCTCGGCCGCGTCGAGGTATGCGGTCATGGGGACCTTGGCGTCGACCAGGACGGTGCGGCCGGCCGGGAGCCGCACCACCAGGTCGGGGCGCAGCACTCCGTCCTCGGAGCGGACGGTGACCTGCTCGGCGAAGTCGCAGTGGTCCAACATGCCCGCCAGCTCGACGGTGCGGCGCAGGTGCATCTCGCCCCAGCGCCCGCGCGCCGACGGCGAGCGCAGCGCGGTGTTGAGCTTGCCCGTCTGATCGAGCAGCGCCCTCACCTGGGCGGACAGCCCAGCGTACGCGGCGCCGCGCTCTTTCTCGATCTGCTGGATGCCGCCCTCGAAGCGCTCCAGCTTCTCGCGCACGGGCTGCACCAGGTCGGCCACCGCCTTGTGCCGCTGGTCCAAGTCGCCGCGGGCGGCCTCCTGGAACTTCTCCATCGAGAGGCGCGCCTCCCGCAGGAAGGCCTCGCTGTTGGATCGGAGCGCGTCGGAGGAGAGCGCCTGGAACGATTCGACCAGGCGCGCCCGGTTCTCCTCGAAGACCTTGGCCCTTTCCTCGGCCGCGCGCCGCTCCGCCTCGAGCGAGGCCTCGAGCGCGGCGCTGCGCGCCGCCTCGCCCCGAAGCGCCTCCTGCATCTGCGCCTCGCGCGCTGCCGCGCGGGCGAGCTCCTCGCGCGCGAGGGCCAGCTGGCTGTTGCGCTCGCCGATGCGCGCCGCCAGCGCGGAGACCCACGCGGCGCACAGCGCGACGCACCCCACTCCGAGCGCAAGAGCGAACCCGACGGCCGTCATCGGCGACCTCCGAAGTGGGCCTCACGCTACACGGGGGGTCTGACACTCCTGTGCAAGCCTTTGGAACTCCACCGCAAAACGCGGACCCCAGAACCCGCTCTCCGCCTCCGCCATCTCGGGCTCCGCAAGGCCGAACAGGCGGTAGACGGCGGCGTCGATGCTGCGCTCGAGCGCGGGGGCGAGCGCCGCGTCTGGCGTTTCCGCCGCCGCTTGCGCAGCCCTTTCGCGGGCCAGGGCGGCCAACGAGGCGGAGGCGCCAGCGTCGAGCAGCCCCCGCGGCGCCGGCAACTCCCGCAGCACCGCGGGCTTCACGTTCACGTCGGTCGTGCGCAGCCGGTGGTACCGCTGCAGCGCGACGCTGCCGAGCAGCGCGAGCAGGGCCCAGAGCCGGTCGCCGTCGTCGCAGGAGAACGTGGACAAGGAGTCCAGGCAGACCAGGTCGCCCGGGACCGGGGCGGCCTCCAGCCAGCGGGCGTGCGGCGCGCTGGAGTTGGTCCGGATTCGCTGCACGCACAAGCGCGGGCGCCCGAGCTGCCGCTCGGCGAGCGCGCGCAGCGCGGCGGTGGGCGCGCGCAGCGCCTTGGGCCGCAGCCGCAATGCGAACGGCACCACGTCCTCGCCGCCGACCAGCGCCACCTCGCCGGGCACCGGCGGCCGCCGGGCCACGAAGCGGGCGTTGTCGCCGGTGCGCAGCCCGTATCCGACTTCGCAGAGGGCGGACAGGGGGACGGCGGCGGCCTCCATGGCGGCGCACAGCCGGCGCTCGCCCGCGCTCCGGTAGATCTGCCACCCTCGCCGCGCGCCGTCGCGCAGCTCGGCCTGGGACGCGTCGGCGAGACGCTCGCGCCCGCGGAGCACGCGCACCGCGCGCGGCGGGCGCCGCCCGGCCATCCTTCGCACCAGCACGACGGCTTGCACGCGCGTGTCCTTCGCCGCGGCGAAGGGCTTTCCCAGGTCGCACACGGCGGCGAGCTCGGCCGCGTCGAGCACCGCTTCGCGCAGGGAGACCGAGCGCGCGTTGGTCATCCACGTGTCCGGCACCAGGAGCGCACAGGTCCCGCCCGGCCGAACGAGCTGCAAACTGCGCAGCAAGAACGCCGCGTACCGATCGATCTCGCCGCCGCGCAGGCCGGGCAGCTGGCGCAGCAAGAACGCCCGCCCGGCCGGATCGCCTACGTGCCCGTACGGGGGGTTCCCGACCACCATGTCGGCGGGCGGCAGCGGCGCGCGCAAGGAGTCCGCGCGCCGCAGCGACGCTCCGGCGCCGGCCAGGGCAAGGGCGGCGCGCGCTGCCCGGAGCGCTTCCGCGTGCAGGTCCGCTCCGAACAGCGCGGACCCCGGGGTGGCCGCCGCCGCCGCGCAGAGGAAGGCGCCCGCCCCGGCGCACGGGTCGAGCACGCGCGCGGGCGAGGGCGACGATCCGTGCCGCAGCGCCAGCGCCACCACTTCCAGCGCGACGGCAGGTGGCGTGTAGTAGAGGCCCGCCGAGCGGCGGCGGTGCACGCCCAGGCGAAGCGCGAACAGCTCCTCCGCGGCGGCGCAGAGCGCGAAGGCGAACCGCGCCGCTCGCGGAAACGCCCCGCCCGGCCACGGCGGCGCGGCCTCGGGCTCCGGAGCGGGACCCGCGAGCACTGCGCGGGCAACGTTCCCCCGCAGGCGCTGCGGAAGGGGCCAGGGCGGCAGGGCGCCCGAGGTCCGCGCCCGCAGCTCGCGCCCGGCCTCCGCCGCGCCACCTCGCTCCGCGATGCGCGCGCACGAGCCGGTCGGAAGCAGCCCGGCCGCCTCGGCGAGCCGCAGCGACACGACAGACAGCGCGGCCCGCCCCGAGCGCAGCTCGGCAGCGAGCGCCTCGATCAAGGCGCGCCCGTCACGACGACGGGGATGTCGACCGCGAACGCCTCGCCCGCGAAGGGCGGGAACTGCAGCTTGCGCGTCGCGTTCTTCAGGCACGTGCCGAGCGGGCTCTGATCGACCGCCTTCTGGTCGATGCGGGCGCTGGTCACGGCACCGGAGGGCGCGATGGTGGTGGAGATGAGGATCTTGCCCACCTGGAGCGAAGGATCGCGCTTGAGCGCTTCGTCGACGCAACCCTGCAGCGCGGGCTTGCTCTCGTCGACCTTGCGCAAGAGCTGCTCCGGGGTGGGCGCCGCCATGCGCTCCTGGGGAGCAGGCCCCACCGACTTCTCCTCCGGCTTGCGCTCGGCTTCGGGCGGAGGCGCGGGCGCCGGCGCAGCGGACGAGGCGCCCTGAGGCGCAGGCTCCGGAGCCGCATCCTTCCGGCCGTAGAGGAGCGCGAAGGCGCCGAGCGAAACGAGCGCCGCGACCGCCAGGATGGCGAGCACCGCGCGGAGCGGGCCGCGCCGCTCCGGGTGCCCGATGCCGAACTCGCGCGCGGGCGGGGCGACGGCCTTGGGATGTGGCGCAGGCGTCTCGGCGCGCGGCTTCGACAATTCCGCCGCGCCCCACCGCGCCAGGTCGAGCGCCCCGGGCGGCGAGGCGGCCGGGGCAGCGGGAGCGCCGTCCGCCCGCTCCGCGGGCGGCGCGACCACGCCCGGCACATCCTCCGGTGGCGAGCGCAACCCCCCGGGGGGCGTGGGCGCATCGGGCGAGGCGGATTCCTGCGCGGCCGGGTCCTCCGCGGCCCTCGAGGCGCGTTCGGTGACAGGCGGCGTCGCGACCGCCGACTCGAAAGGCAGCCCCATCCGCCGCTCCCGGGCGTCCGCCCGCGCCTCGTCGTCAGGCGGCGGCGGCGGCGTGGGCGGCGCGGCGAAGAGCGGGACGAGCTCGGGAACGTCCTTCGCCCGGATCCACGACTCCATCCCTTCCTTCCAGATGTAGGTACGCGGACCGACCTGGCCGGCCGACGCCTTGGTTCCCAGTTCGGCGCGCGACATCGGTCCGATCTGCTGGCCCTGGATCATCGCGAACCAGACGGCGGGATCCCGGGGCGGAGGCGGCTCGCGCGGCGGCGGAGGCGGCGGCGCGATCCGCGGGCCTGGCGCGGGCTCGCCTTCCTTGCTGGCGCGAACCGCCTTCTCCAGCACCTCGCTGTCCATCGCGCGGGTGCTCTCGATGTCGGTCTCGCGTCGGGGCGCGGACGCACGCGCGATCGAGCCGCCGCGGATGGGCCCGCTCGGCGGCCTTGCGCCCGCCTGCGAGCTCGGGCTGAGGGGCGCGGGGGCGGACGCGCCGCGAAGGGGCCCCGTGGGTGGCCCGGCGGTGGACTGCGAAGCCAGGGCCGGGTCCACGATGCGGATCTGCACGCCGCACCGCTTGCAGCGGACGATGAGCCGCTTACCCCGGATCTTGTCGTCCGCGACCAGGAGATGCGCCTTGCAGCTTTCGCAGATGAATTGCATCCCCGGCGAACTCTACAACAGATCCCCGGCGCGACCGAGCCGGTTTCTAGGACGAGGACGCCTCGTTGCCGGAGGAGTCGCTGCCCGTCTTCTTGCGCGACGCGCGGCGCCCGCGCTTGCGCGGCTGCAGCGTGCCTGCCTTCTGCGCCTTGTACCTCGCCCGGTAGTAGTGAGAACGGCACAGGCCCTTGGCGAGCACCGGGCGGCCGCATCCGGCCACGCTGCACGCCGCGCGCTGCCCCGCGCGCCGCCCGCGTCCGCGAACGCCCGCGCCCAGCTGGCGCGCAATGTCGCTCACGTTGATCGTGCTCTGCAGTGAGCGTTGCACGCTCTCGGCGATGATGGCGCCCAACTGCGAGCCGATCTGTTCGCCGAGGTCCTGCACCCACGCGCCCATCCCCTCATTTCGACGACCGCGCCCACGCGCCATCGGTCCTCCGATCACAAAGTTTTTGCAAGAAGCCGGTGCGGTCGAATCCGCTCGGCTTGCCGTACAGTTAGCAAACGCAAATGCATTGTCAAGCGACATTGATGCCGAGCGCGGTCCCCCGGCCGCCGGCAGGCGACGTTTGGGCTACGTTCTTGTACGATCACCACGGTAGCGGAGCCGCGGTCTGTTTTCTTTTGCAAACCCGGCCGGCCTCTCCTATACGCGCGCGCCGCGCTCCTCCAGCCGCCGCAGCAGCGATTCGAGCTCGCGCTCCTCGCGCGATACGTCGAATCCGGCGGCGCGTGCTCCGTCGAGGAGCGCGATCGCGAGCATCACCGCCGCGAGGGCCTCGCGCTCCCGTCCTTCCTCGCCCAGGAGCGCCTCCGCCCCGGCCGCAATGTGACGGAAGTCACGGAAACAAAATGTCGCGGGCAGGTCGGGCAGCGGCCCGGTGCTCGCGGTTACGGGCGCGAAGGCGAATCCCACGTCGGCCAGCGCCACCTGTCGCCCGTCGGCGAAGACCACCACCAGATAAGGCGCGGGCCGGACGGCGTTTTGCCGCACCGCCGCATCGGCGATCTCGTCCCAGCGCAGCCCGAGCCCCTTCCCGGTGCCCGCCTCGAGCACCCGCGCCCCGCGCCCGTCTTCGTCGGGCAAGAGCGCGAAGCGCCCCGGATTGGTCCGCAGGAACGATTCCACGGCCGCGCGGGCCTCGCCCGGGTTCACGCCGCCTGTTCCGCCGCGAGCGGCAACCCCGCGGTCGCCGCGGCGCACTGGATGGCGATGCCGATCTTGCCCTTGTGCTGGTTCGCCGCCATCAGGGCGTGCGCCTTGGCGGTGTCGACGAAGGGGAAGACCTGGTCGAGCACCGGCCGGATCTTGCCCTCGTGGACGAGTTGGTTGGCGCGCTCGGCCTGGTAGGCGTTGCAGAAGTGCGAGCCCAGGATCTGCTTCTGCCGCATCCACAAGTGGCGCACGTCGAAGGACAGATCGAAGCCGGTGGTGGCGCCGCAGATGACGATCTTCCCGAATCGCTTGGCCACGAAGATGCTGGTGGGGAAGGTCTGCTGCCCGACGTGCTCGAAGACGATGTCCACGTCCTTGCCGCCCGTCAGCTCCCGGATGCGCTTGCCGAACCTCTTGCAGTCCTCGGCGCGCGCGCGGGCGCGCTCCGGCGTCTCGGGGGGCCTGTAGGCGAGGTCGGGGAAGTCGCCGCGGTCGATCCACATCGGTGCGCCGAGGGACTGCACCAGGGGCGCTTTGTCCTTGCCGCCGATGACCGCGATCGGGTTGGCGCCGATCATCTTGCAAATCTGCAGGGCG